>JAJQGP010000162.1 GCA_021200475.1 Lachnospiraceae bacterium | reverse complement strand
GAATTAATCAGTAAGTGGATATAGCTTTTTTTCCAGGTTCGCTCAGGTGTCAGATTCACTATCTCCGTTGCGGTTAAAGGCCTGTCTGTATTCCAAAGCAAATCCATGATTTCTCTCTCAGATTTAGTTAGCGTTATTTGCTTCAAAACAGTTTTCCTCCCATTAACTCTTTTACTTCAAGACAGATGATAGAATATTCTGACAAAAATGTCAACACAAAATATTGCATTGGCCGACTATTTAAGACAAATAATGCAATTGTTAGAGAAAATATAAAAATATAACAATTTTAAGTAACATTTTAGAACAACTTCTTATTATGAAATGATTTTGAGCGATAACATGACATAACTACCGGGTTATAGGTCCACACCTGTAAGGGGAAAAATAACGGAAAGCTGTTCAGGGAATGACTTGTGACAGAACTCCCGGAAGATGGACAGAAAATAGGGTTTTAATAGTTGATTTTTACTTTGGAAAGGATTAAAATACAAAAAGTGTATGCAGGATACAGAGTTGTTTGATTGCTTTAAGGAGGATTACGAAATGAAACATACAGGAGCATTTTTGGGCGGATTATATGCGATCATTCGTGTTGGACTTCTGGCTTTCTGCCTGGTGGTGTTCGGAGGACTGCTTTGCCAGAACAGCACGGCAGCGGCCGAGGAGAACACAGCGGCAGAGAGTGAGCTTTCAGAAGCGGAGGATCAGACGGATGAGAGCGAACGTGCAGAGGCAGTGGAGGGAGAAACGGATGAGAGCGCAGGCACAGAGGCAGTGACGGAAGAGGCGGAGACGGAAACGGAGACCTCCGGCACTCGTGTCAGTCTTCCCGGTGATGACGGCATTTACAGCATTCTTCTGATTGGGTCTGACCGCAGAGACGACAGCTGGAATGGCAATTCCGACGTCATGATCGTTGTGACAGTGAACAGCAATACAAAGAAGATTATCATGACCTCTTATATGCGCGATTTGTATGCGGACATTCCGGGGTATGGAGTGCATAAGCTGAATTACGCATACGCGGCGGGCGGCGCAGATAAGCTGATTGAGACGCTTGAGGACAATTACGAGATCGAGATTGACAATTACGCGGCAGTGGATTTTGATGGCATGGCAGAAATCATTGACCTGATCGGCGGAGTTGATATAGAAGTAACGGACGATGAAGTAAGTGTGCTGAATAATTACCTGAGCACGGAGGATAAGGAATATGCGCTGGAGGGCGGCGGCTCTTATCATCTGAACGGTGCGCAGGCCGTGGCTTATATGCGGATCCGCTATGTGGGCAATGCAGACTATCAGCGCACGCAGCGTCAGAGAGATGTTCTCACGGAGATTTTTGCACAGGCACAGGAGATGAGTGCAGCCCAGCTGACGGAGCTGGCACAGGAGGTTCTGGAGCTGGTTGATCACGATATCAGTGCCCTGGATATGATCTCACTGCTTGGTTCTCTTTCCGGGCTGACCGAGTACGAGCTTGTGGAAAACCGGATTCCATACGACGGCCTGTTTACATCACAGAATGAGATGCTTGTTCCGGATTTTGCGGCTACGATAGAAAAGCTGCATGAAGTGCTATATGAATAAAGCGGAAGAGAAAGAACAAAAGATAATACTTGCAATTCCCGTCATTCAGTGCTAGAATCTTAAGTAATTTTTTAGAAAAATTTTAGAAATTACAGGATTACGCGGACGATGGAAAGTGGAGGAAACCCATATGGCTATTCCTGCCGTGTGGGTTTTCTTTTTTTGGAAAAACAGGTTGCACCGGCAGAATCAGCACGTAAATCTGGAATCATTTTTAAAGAGGAAAACAATGAATCTGACAGAACCGTTTGAAAAATTGCTGAGCCGGTTTGAGGCCTACTATGATGTCCATCGGGCAGAGGAGGCGCCAGCTCCGTTTGATGCGATGGCGGAGTTTCACTCTCATGATGAGCAGTTTTTTCTCGTACGCAGTGCAACGATCTCGGAGGCAGAATCTCACGAATATGTGTATTTTGCGAAGCGGGAGCTTCTGGATGCGGATTCGCTGCGTACACTGGATGCAAGGGCGTGGGAGGACGGCCTCTCCCGTGTGAAGCCGCACAAGGATCACAGAAACAGTGATGTGACCCTGATGATTCTGGCCGGACAGATGACGGATGAGGCGGCGGCGCTGATACCAAAGCTGAGTCATTACAAGAGCTACCGTTTTTCGCTCCAGGGGTGGAGCCAGTACCGTCTGATTGCTGTTGAGCAATCCTCAGGCCGGAGTGTCTGTAACCGCCAGGGCAGAGACCTGAAGAAGCTCGTGAGCAATATATTTAAACCGTCCTGAACCATTCGTCTCAGGCATATGATGATACAAGGTACAAAAGGTCAGGAATGGAACGCTTGCGTTCCTATTCATGACCTTGGGGACCGTAGTATCATACCCCTTTTGTCGCTCGAATCATATGATGCGTCAGCAGCAAATAGCCTGCAAAGCAGGCGGCCTGTGGCATATTCGTTCAGGAACAAAGAAAAAAGGAGAGAGAAACAAATGACAGCATTACTTATCATCCTTGTAGCCATTCTTCTGCTGGTCATAGGTTACGTCTACTATGGCTCATGGCTTGCAAAGCAGTGGGGTATTGACCCGAAAAAAGTGACTCCGGCGCATCGCCTGGAGGATGGCGTCGACTATTGTGCGGCGAAGCCCCAGGTTCTGATGGGACATCACTATTCATCGATCGCAGGTGCGGGCCCGATCAACGGACCGATTCAGGCATCGGTATTTGGATGGGTACCGGTGTTCCTGTGGTGTATCATTGGCGGTATTTTCTTTGGCGGTGTACAGGACTTCGGTTCTCTGTTCACTTCCATCCGGCATGACGGCAAGTCTGTCGGCGAGATTATCAAAGACTCTATGGGAAAAAGAGCACAGAAGCTGTTCACGATTTTTGCTCTGCTGGTACTGCTTCTGGTCATCGCTTCTTTCGTAAACGTTGTAGCTGGGACCTTCTATACGGCTGCGGGCGGCGGAGTCGGCTTCGTAACGAATCCGAAGAACAATCAGACGACAGCCATGATTTCTCTTCTTTTTATTGTGCTGGCTATCATTTATGGTATGCTGACAAACCGCGCAGGTATGAAGACGACTCCGGCTACGATTCTTGGCATTGTCTGTATCGTGGCAATGATCGCGTTTGGCCTGAATGTTGGTTTTGCTATGAGCCGCATTGCGTGGATCATTTTCATCGGCGCTTACATCACGATTGCTTCTCTGGTTCCGGTCTGGATCCTGCTGCAGCCGCGTGATTATCTTTCCAGCTTTCTGCTTTACGCCATGATGGCGGTTGCTCTGGTTGGTATTGTGTTTTCTGCGTTTGGCGGCGGAGCGGCGACCTTCGATATGCCGGCGTTCACCGGCTGGAGCACGAGCCTTGGCACAATGTTCCCGGTACTGTTCATCACCGTAGCATGCGGCGCATGCTCCGGTTTCCACAGCCTGATTGCGGCTGGTACGACATCCAAGCAGCTGAACAGCGAAGCGGATGCGAAGCCGATCGGTTATGGCTCCATGCTGATTGAGTCCGCGCTCGGCATCATTGCCCTGATTGCGGTAGGTATGGTTTATGACACTTATACAAGCGGCGGTTTTGGCTCACCGGCTGTTGCGTTCGCCTCCGGTATTGCCCTCATGTTTGGGACGGATGGCAGCACCGTCAACGGCGTCATCAAAGCGCTTCTGACGCTGGCGGTTTCTGTATTTGCGCTGACCAGTCTGGATACCGGTACGCGTCTGAGCCGTTTCATGTTTTCTGAGCTTTTCCTGAAGGAAAATGAGACTTCCTATAAGGACGTAACGGGTGCCCGCAGGATTCTCGCGAACCCGCTGTTCGGCACAATCTTTATGGTAGTAGTTGGCTGCATCCTTGGCGGACTGAGTCTGTCTCAGATCTGGTCTCTGTTCGGAGCTGCAAACCAGCTGCTTGCCGGTATCGCCCTGATGGCGATCGCTGCATGGCTTGGCAACGCGGGTAAGAACAATAAGATGTTCTTCATCCCGATGATTTTCATGCTTGCGGCTACCCTGACCTATCTGATTATGACCGTGCAGAAGAAGATTGTCCTGATCGGCGGAGGCACAGCTGTCTGGGGCGACTGGTTCCAGTTTATCTTTGCGGCTGCCATGGCTGTTCTTGCAATTATCCTTGTCGTGGAAGGCGTACAGGTGTTTGCGGCGCAGGCAAAGAAGAAGAGATAATTCTGCTTTTCAGAAAATGAATGTACGTACCGCTGCCGGAACGTTTCCGACAGCGGTACATTTTTTTGAAAACCAGTTCAGAGCAGCATCGAAATGAAAAGACAGGTGCTGCGTGCCAGTGGCACGCGTTTAGCACCG
>JAJQGP010000024.1 GCA_021200475.1 Lachnospiraceae bacterium | reverse complement strand
GTTTATATATACATTGTCTTCACTTCGTACGTCAAATAACGGTGATTCTTTCCTGTTTGAGTGATTGAATTTCTTTTTTTCTTTAGAAACGTAATTTTATTCTGCGTTTATAAATAAATGGATGTATTCACGGCAATGCATAAATCTCTCTATATGAAATTAGTATCATCATATTTATAACATAGGCAATTACAGTACTAAAGTAAGGCCTTAGCATTATTATTACGATAAATTGGGTAGAGGGAGGCTGATGCTTCTGTTTCCTGCATAAAGCCCTTCATGCTTCCTATTCCATAGTAATTTATCCATCCTCGAATTAACTGATTGATCTTTTTCATCGTCACCAACAATGGAATTGCCGCAGCCATACGTCTGCATGTGACTTCTCCACCATTTAGCCTCATATCAGGTATTCTGTTCGTAGGCTCGTGATTTTGCTACGCGCTTCCTGCACCCATCATTACTGGTTTCGGCTTGTATTTAACTACATGGACAGTAAGTTATCCATGACCGGACTTTCACCAGCCAGAACTGTGCCATGCCCAGCACACAAAGAAAAAGCAACTGCCAGGATCTCTGACAGTTGCTTTCATTATTATTTTTTTTGCTAATTAAACCAACTACTGATTAAGCAACCTGATCGTAGAACTGGCCATTCACTACATTGAAGGTAGCTCCATCGTACTCATAGGTTCCGGTGTAGGTAGAAAGCTTGCCATTCTCTACAAGGAAGAATGTGTTATCATAGATAACAGCTCCCGTATAATCTACAACCTGACCACCTGCAAGATAGTAGAATGTGTCATCGCCACCGATTGCAGAATCATAAAACCACAATCCATTTACTTCGTCCATCAGACGACCATAGCAGAAGAGGAACTGAGCTCCATCATAGGTTACCAGACCTGTTACGGAAGTATCAAGCTGGCCAGCTGTGATGTAGAAGGTCTCTCCATCATAGATGGTTACGTCTGTGTAATCACTCTGGATCTTGCCGTATGCCAGCATATACCAGTTGCCATCATACAGAGCAAGTCCGTTTGCATCTGTGCAAAGCACACCGTTTGCAACAAAGTAATATCCGCCGTTGTACTCAACGATTCCGTTGAAGCTCTCAGCCCACTCGTTGTTTACATAGTACTTATACACACCATCATCAAGATAAATACCATTCATCGTGGTTACATCCGGATCATAAGCGGTATCCTTGTCAACACGGCCATTATAAGCGGTTGAGGATGTATAATAGTTAAAGGTCTTGGTCTGCGTTCCAACTACTGTAGCACTTGAAGTCTTGTACGTAAATGTCAGAGTGATGTAACCGTTTGCACCGTTTGTATCCTGTGCCTGGATCGCATCAATTGTTACAGAGAGACCTGAGGAAGTATTGCTGTTGTCACCGTCAAGGTAAACCTTATTTCCGCCACAGTTCTCGCAAAGTGTATAAACTCTAACCGTTACACCAAGAGTAGAATCTCCCTCGCTGCCGCCACCAATCAGATTGTAGATTGTGCCAGTTGAATTAGTAAATTTAACCTTTGTCTTTGTGGTTGAAATGGAAGAAGCATTCAGCAGGCTCGAACCATAATCAACTACCTTGTCACCGGTTACTTCGATATAAATCGTGGAAGCACCATTGTTGTTGTAATAATCATCTGTGTAATCATCATCGGATGCATCATAAGATCCATCAATTTCATTCGTATGCGCAAGTCTCGGGATGGTCAGAGATACTGTATCCTCGTACTCATAGTCGCAACGTGTGCACTTGTGAACCTTATCATAGCTTCCAGCCTGCTCGCAGGTAGCCGCTACATAATTCTCAACCGTAACTCCGCCATCCTTGTGGCCTCTTGCATCTACATCAACCGTGTAAGTGTAAACAACTGTCTTGTTGCTTGCCGGCTCTGTGGTGCAGTAGAAAGTAACCGTAAGTGTACCGGATGTTGTACAGGTAGAGGTATCCGCTGTGATTGCTACATAATCCTCTGTATCATCATCGGTCAGAGCTGCAATCTTAGCAATGATCATATCGGTTGTCAGCTTTGTTGTGCTGCGGTCAATGCTGTTTACATAGCTGTTCAGGCTTCTGTATACAGAGTCAAGCCATGTATGAGAACCAGTCTTCGCTGTACCTGTTCCAACGGTAGCAACCTCTGTGTATGTGCAGTCCGTATAAACCACTCCACTAACGATACCATTCCAAACCTGAGAGTTTGTATTGGTATTTACTTCTACATGCTTCTCATAGGTATGAGAGCAAGCGGTCAGCGGGCAATTCTCTGCATAGCACTCGGTCACTTCTGTATAGGTGATGGTCGGATAGCATACAGAGCTCTCTACAATCAGGCTGCCATCAGTTGCATAAAAAATCGTGCAAAGATCCATATCAGTCTGGCTGTCAAATACTGCAACATTAATTGTCATATGATGCGCTGCTACAGAAACCTTCTGTGTACCAAGCGCCACACCATTCTTATTGTAATACTGAATCGTATAGGTTCCAGCTTCTGTACATTTTGAAAGCTCAACATCTGTATAATCCGGAAGTGTCTCATAAGATGTTGCATCCGTTGTCAGAGAAGTCGTGAACTTTCTTCCAGCGAGATCCGCCAGCTCAAGGCGATTGCCGTCAATCCAGAACGCCTCAACACCGTTGAAGCTGATAACTTCTGCATAAGCCGCCTGTGTAGAATACTCAGTTACATATTCATAAACCGTCTCTCCGCAAAGAGTGCAGGTATGCATCAGATAGTAATGGCCATCATACTCCGGATCTGCCAGCTGTACGTTTCCTGAAGAATCCAGGGTTGCATAGTAAAGGGTCGTGCTGCCGCTGAAGGTGCCTGTCTTAAGTCCATCAGAGCCAACCTTCTCAGTAGATGTACCTACAGTAACCGCTTTGCTGCCAACAACGATATTAGAAACAGAAGAAGCCTCTGCTACTGCAACACTCGTTGTCCAGACATGCGCAGCACCGTCGATCATCTTTGCATCTGTCCAGCCGATTTCCGCGCCGCAGACAGAGCAAACGATTCTGTACTGTACCTGAGCAACATCTGAGCAGGATACATTTGTTACATTGCCATCCGCATCCAGATAACGGGCAGTTGACGTCACCTTCTCTGTATGAGCAGTTTTTGACAATGTTGTGTCAATCAGTGTCTGCGTACCATTATGATCCTTCATCACAATTTTAATTTTACCGGTAGCTGAACACGTCGCTGCTGTATATGTAACAGTCCAGCTCAGGCTGCTCATCTGTGAAGAAGAACCAGTACCGGTAATTGTCTCTATGAATGAAGCTTTGCCATCTTCATTATATGCTGTAACTTTAGCCGTAATCGAACTGGAACCATACGTAATATCTGTCAACTCATACGTATACACCGTTTCTTCTACTGTCGCCGGAGTATCAACAGCTTCTGTCTCCTCCGCTTCTGCTTCTACAGCCACCTCAGTCACCGCCTCGGCAGCTTCCTCTTCCTCCGCATAAACATACGGAGAAAATGCGCTTACAGCCATCAATGCGGACATGGCAAGAGCTGCAAGCTTGGTTCTTTTTAGTTTCATATTACCTCTCTCCTTTTCCCTGTTGTAGCAGGCCCCTTATAATTAATATAGTTTTAAGTCCTGCCATGTTGATTCTCTGCCTCTTTCCGCTCACACCAGAGATGCCGCACTCCCGCATTTACATGAGAGACAAGTAGAACAAGATCTTATTTTCTTTTTTTGTCACACGAAAACTAAGATTTTGTTCATTCAACATTCACATTTACATTTAGCAGTATAGTTGAAATTCCTCTTTTTGTCAACGCCTATTTTGAAGTTTTTCCGTGAAACAGTTAATTATTTTTTACGAAAGTTTTAAGAAGTTATTGTTCGCCTTCTTTCCCCCTCTAATTTGAATCAGAAAATGTCCGCCTGCCAGGATTGTTATCCGCTTTCATCCCAACCAGCCTCACGTCAGGCCATGGCGTGCCATTCGAGCCCGCAGAATCGCCAGTTCCTGCTCCGCCTTATCCGCCCTCAGCGCTTCCCGCTCGGTGTTTTTTCGTTCTTCACGCCTCCCCTCTTCTCTTCCTTCTTCTCTTCCTTCTTCCCTTCCTTTCGTTATAGCATCGTCCAGCATTTCCTTAAGTGCCTGTACCACCGTATAATCCCCCTTTCCGTCTTCTGATGTATTTTTCAGAAATAGTTTTTTTAGCTTCGCGGATCCCATCATTTCTACCATTACATTCCTTGCTGTCCAGGATGTTCGTTTTAAAGCATTTTCATTCTCAACCAGAAACCTTTCCAGTTCTTTCTTTTGCTGAGAATACCTCACGCAGCCAAAAACCATTTTCAGATCATCATTATAGGATAATATTTCCTCTTCTGTCATTTTTTGCACTTCCAGCACATAAATTGCATAATCCGGTGCGTAGGCAGCCCATTTATTGCTTCCGAACATGTCTGACAGGCTTCTTGGTCCGTTCCATGAGCCCTTTCCCAAATAGATCACCACGGTAATACAGGGGGATAACTGGTCTGTCTGATAAAAACGGCTGATATATTCCCCATTGGCCGCCTTTGGAGTCACGGTTATTTCCATGCCAGCATCATTCCCAGCCTGATCGCTTTTTCCGGTGCCCTTTTTCTCTCGGGCCTCTTTGGCGTGCCGGTCTGTCACGAGCCGATTTTCGCAAAAACAGGCGTCTGGCTCATCGGGTTTCTACGTAGAATGTGGCTCTTCCTGTTTTTAGTATAACAAAGAAATGTCAGGCTGTCATCCAAGCGTACTTGGATACTCCGCTGACCGGATGCTACAGGTCACACCTTGACCAATTTACGTTATTTCAGGCACCACAGGTGCGACCTGTAACGGCCGGATACTGTTATTAGTCACACCTGTAGTGGTTCGGTAAAGAGTGCGTATAGTCAGTCATCCCGCTGTCGCAGGGCACCGTTTGATCGACTCTTATGCCATCTTCTCCAGCGCCGTCACCAGCTCCTGCGCCAGCGGCAGGGTCTCCTCGGCTTCCTTTCCGTTGATACGGGCACGGGTATAGAGGAAGCAGGGCTTTCCTTCCACAACAAATTTCAGTCGGCCGCGATACTTCTTCAGAAGCTGGTCGATCTGGGTGGTATCGATCCGGGCATGCTCATACATTTGAAAGCGAAGCTCGTT
The DNA here is from genome assembly GCA_021200475.1 of Lachnospiraceae bacterium. Classification (GTDB taxonomy): domain Bacteria; phylum Bacillota; class Clostridia; order Lachnospirales; family Lachnospiraceae; genus Choladousia. Next base: position 18,463 of record JAJQGP010000024.1, on the reverse strand, counting down.
TCCTTTCTGGGAAAGCTCCTCAATCCAGGCGTTATGAGCCTGGGCACGCAGGCGGGCGATCGCAAGAAGATTCTGTACCGAGCGTGGCGGCTCGCCAAAGCGATCGAGGAGTTCTTCCAGCATGTCATCATGCTCCTCCTCTGTGCGGATGGCAGCGATGCGCTTGTAGATATCGAGCTTCTGTGCCTCACTGCGGATGTAACGGTCAGGAATAAAAGCATCGATATCAAGGTCAATTGTGGTCTCAAAGCTTTCCTGCGGCGGCTGTATGCCCTGTGCTTCTTTTACGGATTCGTTGAGAAGCTTGCAGTACAGGTCGTAGCCGACCGCCTCCATATGTCCATGCTGCTCGCTGCCGAGCAGGTTTCCGGCACCGCGGATTTCGAGGTCGCGCATGGCAATACGGAAACCGCTGCCAAGCTCCGTAAATTCGCGGATTGCAGAAAGCCGTTTTTCTGCCACTTCCTTTAGCATCTTATTGCGGCGATACATCAGGAATGCGTAAGAGGTGCGGCTGGAACGTCCTACACGGCCGCGCAGCTGATAAAGCTGAGACAGTCCCATTGTATCCGCATCATGAATGATCATGGTATTCACGTTGGAAATATCCAGTCCGGTCTCAATAATCGTCGTGGTTACAAGGACATCAATGTCTCCATTGATAAAATCAAACATAATCTTTTCCAGCTCATGCTCTTTCATCTGCCCATGAGCAAACGCGACCTGCGCCTGCGGGACAAGAGCCGCGATTTTATTGGTGATATCAGCAATCGTATTGACACGATTATATACATAGTACACCTGCCCGCCCCGGGCAAGCTCACGGCTGATGGCTTCGCGCACCATCTCTTCGTTGTATTCCATGACGTACGTCTGAATGGGCAGACGCTCCTGGGGCGCCTCTTCGAGAATGCTCATGTCGCGGATACCGATCAGACTCATATGCAGCGTACGCGGAATCGGGGTTGCGGTCAGGGTCATTACATCGATGTCGGTCTTTAACTGCTTGATTTTTTCCTTGTGCGTCACACCAAACCGCTGTTCTTCGTCGATGATGAGCAGGCCAAGATCCTTATACTGGACATCCTTAGAGAGCAGGCGGTGGGTACCGATCACAATATCGACAAGCCCGCTTTTTAAATCGGTCAGCGTTTTTTTCTGCTCCGCCGGCGTCCGAAAGCGGCACATCAGGTCCACACGCACCGGGAAGTCTTTCATACGCTGTAAAAACGTATTGTAATGCTGCTGCGCGAGAATCGTAGTCGGCACCAGGTAGGCGACCTGTTTTCCGTCCTGTACGGCCTTAAAGGCGGCCCGGATCGCAATCTCGGTCTTTCCGAAACCCACATCGCCGCAAATCAGGCGATCCATGATTTTCGTACTCTGCATATCGTGCTTGACATCATCAATCGCCGCAAGCTGATCCTCTGTCTCCTCATATGGAAACATTTCCTCAAATTCCTGCTGCCAGACGGTGTCCTCGCTGTAGGTAAAGCCATCTTTTCGCTGCCGCTCGGCATATAGCTTCACCAGGTCCTGCGCAATCTCGCGGACAGCAGTGCGTACCTTCGATTTGGTACGGTTCCACTCTTGCGTACCCAGCTTGTTCAGCTTCGGCGGCCGTGCGTCACTGTCAGCATATTTCTGAATCACGTCCAGCTGTGTCGCCGGGACGTAAAGGTTGCTGCCTCCGGCGTACTCAATCTTCATATAATCCTTTGTGACATGGTCGACCTCGACCTTCTCGATTCCTTTATAAACACCAAGGCCATGATTTTCATGCACGACAAAATCGCCGACCGACAGCTCAGAGAAGCTGCTGATCTGCTGACCCTCGTAACGTTTCTGCCTTTTTCGTTTCTTCTTCTCTTGGCCAAAAATATCACTTTCTGTAATTACCACAAAACGAATCAGAGGATATTCGTAACCCCTTTTCGCATTGCCATAGGTAATCAGAATCTCTCCGGAGTGCACCTCCCGCGTTTCGTCCTCTGTATAAAAAGCCGACAGTCCCTCCTCTGTCAGATCCCGTGCCAGGCGGTTCCCCCTCGTGCGGGACGCCGCCAGCAGGATCACGCGGTAGCCTTCCCGCTTCCAGCCCCTGAGGTCCTTTACCAGATACTCAAAGCTGTTATTATATGGATTGACCGAGCGGACAGTCAGGCTGTATTTGCCGGAAACTGCCCATGGCGCCTTTGCGTTCTCCAGCGTACAAAGGCCCACGGCGTTCCGTCGGCAGATCGCGGCAGCGGTCGCCTGCGTGGAAAACAAAAGCTCCGTCTGCCCGGGCAGCACGTAGCCTTTCTCCAGACGATTCGTCATGCTCTCGGAAAACTCCAGCTCTACCGCATCGCCCGCTTCCAGCATCCGGTTGGGTTCATCAAGAAACAAAATGGTCTGTTCCGGGTCGAAATAATCCAGGAAACTGATCTTTTCCCCTACAAAGTAGTCGATAAAGCCTTCCATAGAAAGAGGCTCCCCCGTCTCCTCCAGCTCGTCGCGGCAGTCCTGAAGAAGCTGGCGGATTCTGCCGACCGCTTCCCCGGCATCAGACAGATGCGCCGCATTTTTCTCATCGCCGGCACGTCCTGTCATTCTCTGCTTCTGAAATTTCTCCTCGGCTGCTTTTGCTTCTTTTTTGATCCGTGCAAGCGCCCGTTTTCGTGCCGCCTGATCCGGAATCAGCTCCGCAGCCGGAAAAATCCGCACCCTGTCCAGATTTTCAATGGACCGCTGACTCTCCACGTCAAAACTGCGAATCGAGTCCACTTCTTCTCCCCAGAGCTCGATGCGAACCGGATTTTCCTCCGTCAGAGGAAAAATATCAATAATCCCGCCCCGGACCGCAAACTGCCCCGGTCCTTCGACCTGTCCGGTGCGCTCATAGCCAAGCCGGATCAGCTCTTTTTTCAGCTTTTCCGTATCAATCTCCGCTTCGCCGTCAATCGTAAGAATGTGTTCCTGCCATTCCTTAAACGGAACCATACGGTTCATGCAGGCAGCAATCGTCGTAATAATTGTCAGTGGCTTTTCCCCTTCCGGCTCCTCTCCTCCGGCCGGTCTGTTCTTTGCCGCCTCCCTTTGGCTCGCCGAAACATCCGTTTGCTTCGTGTCCGCGCCAGAAGCTCCTGCCAGACTGCCGTCCGTCAGCGCCTTCAGCACCTGGATCCGCTGCTGTTCCAGAAGATTGCTGTGAATATCCGCCTGGAAAAAAATCAGATCCTTCGCCGGAAAGTACAGGACATCCCTGTCAAAGAAACGATAATTCTCGTACATCTCCTTTGCGCGAAGATCATTGTAGGTAATAATAAGCGTAACCGGATGTGCTGTGCTTCCCGGCACAGGCTTCTTCTCATGAAACTCCTCCGCCAGGCAATGTACAAAATGGGATTTCTGGGAGTCAATACACCCCGTTACCTGAAGCAGGCCGCGGTTTCCCACGGCCTTTTGACTGATTTCCTCAAATTCCCCAAGCTGCCGCATGGGAGCCAGAAATGCTTTCATCTCCATCTTCCTCTAATCTCATCATTTCGCCAGATGCGTATTATACGCGTTCATCACTGTCTGCACATCCTCGCTCAGCAGCATGGCCGCGGCATCTCCTGCGCGGGAAAAGGCCTCCGACATGGTCTCCCATTCTTCCTCCGGAAAATGCCCCAGCACATAATCGACAAGGTCATACTCCTGCGGTTTCTCACCGACGCCGATCTTGACCCGCGCAAATACCTGTGTGCCAAGCTGCTGAATGATATTTTTGATTCCATTGTGTCCGCCCGCACTGCCTTTCGCCCGCACGCGAAGCTGTCCCGGCGGCAGGCTGATGTCATCATATAAAACAATGAATGCTTCCTCCGGGTTGAGCTTGTAAAAGTCACAGGCGGCACGGATACTCTCACCGCTCGCATTCATGTAAGTCAACGGCTTCAGAAGAAGAACCTTCTGGCCATTTATCACGCCAGTTCCGGTAAGCGCCCGGAATTTCTCTGTCTCAATCCGGATCCCATATTTGTCCGCCAGGCGGTCAATTGCTTCGTAACCGGCATTGTGCCGTGTGTGTGCGTATTTTCGTCCGGGATTACCGAGTCCCGCTATCATGTACATGATTGTTTCCCCATTCTTTTTCATTCTCCAGCCTCGCGACAACCTTTTCAAACTGCATGAAATGTGAGGCTTTTATAAGGATCGTATCGCCTTTTTCGACCAATGACGGAAGCGTTTCAAGCAGCGCCGGCAGATCCGGCAGAACAACCGTCCTTTTCTCCGGATTCACCGCATGGATTCCTTCCGCGATCTGTGCACTTAACTTCCCTACGCAGATACACAGGTCGATCTCCAGCCGCCCTGCAAATTCGCCGACCTCGCGGTGCATCTGTTCCTCCTCACCGCCAAGCTCACCCATATCGCCCAAAATCGCAACCCTTCGATTCCATCCGTCCACAGCGCCAACCAAATGCGAAGCATTTCTTTCTTTGTCGGCGCGTCCTGCCGCCGAGCGCACGCGAGGGGGCGTTTCCACAGCGCCGACCAAATGCGCAGCATTTCTTTCTTTGTCGGCGCGTCCTGCCGCCGGCGCTTCCTGCCAGTGGCCGTCATTAAGCATCGGCCGCACGCGGGGGGACGCTTCCTCCAGAACCTCCAGCGATGCTTTCATCGACATCGGATTTGCATTGTAACAGTCATCGATGATCGTAAAATTCTCCGTGTGGATAATATGGAACCGTCCGCTCACCGGCTGCAGGCTCTCAATCCCCGCCCGGATCTCATCCATTGACAGACCATACTGCAGGCCGACCGCTGTGGCCGCAAGTGCATTTTGCACCATGTGAATGCCCGGAATCGGAATCAATACTTTGAAGCTGCCACCTGAAGCAGCATGGATTCGGCATTCGATTCCATCCAGCCCTTTTTTCTCGATCTGATCCGCATAGATATCATTTTCAGTCCCCAGCCCAAAGAAAACCGGTCGAAGTACCGCATTTTTTCCTTCATCTGTGCAGTCTGCAGCGTCGACCGGCTGCGCCGCATTTTCCTCATCATCGGCGCGTCCTGCTGCCGGTGCGTCCTGCCAGTGACAGGCATTCAGCTCCGGCCGGTGCGAAAGTGAAGACAACCTGCGAGGGGATGTATTCGCAACTTTTACCTCCCGCACCGTCACCAGCTTATCATCGTCCCCGTTTAGTATAATATGCCCATCCGGACGTAAAAAATCAAAAATTTCCGTCTTCGCGCGCAGTACACCGTCACGGTCTCCCAGAAATTCCAGGTGGCACTGACCAATATTCGTGATCACACAGGTATCCGGCTGTGCGATCCGCGCCAGCCGGTGCATCTCCCCAAAGTGGTTGATGCCCATCTCAAGCACCGCAATCTCATCCTCATCGCGCAGACGGAAGATGGTCAGCGGAAGTCCCAGCTCGTTGTTAAAATTCCCGGCTGTTTTCAGGGTGCGATACTTCTGCGAAAGAACCGCCGCGATCATCTCCTTCGTGCTGGTCTTGCCGACACTGCCCGTAACACCGACCACCGGGATCGCCAGCTGCTCCAGATAGTACGCCGCAAGCGCGCCAAGCGCTCGGATCGTAGAATCTACTTTTATGTAATTTCCTGCGCTTTCGCGAGGGGGCGTTTCCACCAGCGCGCAGAGCGCACCTTTTTCAAAAACAGACTCGATAAAATCATGTCCATCCACCCGCTCGCCTTTGATCGCCGCGAACAGGCAGCCCGGCTCTGCTTTTCGGCTGTCTGTCGTCACGGAACAGATTTCTCTGTCCCGATCCTCGTCTCTTCCATAATAAATACCACCGCAGGCCTCCGCCATGCGGGCCAAGGTCATATTTTTCATTCCTTCCCCCATACTCCCTTACTCAATGATAATTACTCCGTCATCACTTCCCGATGAGGACCCGTCCGACCAGATGGTCTCATCGGAGATCGTGATCTCAAATTCCGCGTCGCCGGTACTCAAGCCATCTGAGGTTGTGTCATCGTCATCGTCGTCGATTCGGTTCGTCTCCGTTGAGCCGCCGTCAGCGGTGCTGCTGCCGGAAGAAGATGTCCCGGAGGAATCCGAGCTGTTTCCATCAATAATGATGATATTGTCATCCTCGTCATCTGTACTCGACGAACTGCTGCCGGACGAGCTGTTTGCTGCATAGGAGGTGCCGCTGCTCGCTGTACTGTAACCGTAATTTGTACTGCTGGTATAACAGATGACCGGCGTCCCGGCTTCAATGTTCTCAAAAATCGTCTGTGCCTGCGCGGTCGGCGTGTTAATGCAGCCATGCGAACCATTGGTTATGTAAATCGTGCCGCCGTAGCTGCTTCTCCAGGAATCGGCGTCATGAATTCCCACATTTCCGTAAAACGGCATCCAGTAATTCACTGGCGTTTCATAGGTCTCTCCAGTCAGAACGGCATCCTGCTTTTTGTAAACGATATAAAACATTCCTTCCGGAGAAACATTTCCCGTACTGACATTCCCCGTCACAACCGGCGTCTCTACAAGCAGTTCGCCATCTTTATAATACCACATTCTCTGGTTCGTGTAATCAATTTCCACATAGGTATCGCCGACATCGTTCGTTCCCCGTGTCAGAGCACTGTTCGTCCACACAGGGGAACGGCCCTCGATCTGCCCGGCCAGAAGCAGATTGTAAAGTGCCTCTGTCTCGGACTCGCGGTCCATCTTCCAGCCGTACGTAACAGACTCCACGTAAACGGTCTCCCCATTTGAAGTGACAAACGGCTCGTAAGTACCGATTGTGTCATAGGTATCGGCAAGCGTCTCGACCCATGCAGCCACCGAATCATAATCAAAGGACGGTGTATTTTCTTCATCCAGCGAAAACCAGTCCATAAAGGTGGAGGAGTCCAGGGTCACCACCACATCGCCGCTCATATAGTAATTAATATACATGGAAGCGTACTGGTTGTAAAGGCTCACCGCTTCGATCAGGCTTTCCTCTTCCGATGTGACCTCCGCCGATATGTAACACCCGGCCATTTCCAGATTCAGGCTTTTTTTCCCGGATTCCACCGCCGTCTCCACAGCGGTGACCACCTTTTCCGTGTCAAGCTGTGTCCCCTCTGTCTCCGCGACAATCCCATATGTGCCGTCCTCCAGGAGCGTTACATACGCATTTTCCGGAGCTGTCATCTGATCGGCCTGCATCATAGAAAACATCTGTACCACCGCGGCCAGCTTTTCTGCATCATAGGTCACCGACGTGTCCATCGAGTAAGACTGTCCGTCCAGAAAGCAGGCAAAGAGCCAGGAAAATGCATTCTGCTCTCCAAGAAGCGCCGCCGTCTCTCCATTTGACACAAAACAATAGTCAAAATCCGTGCCCAGAATCGTCTCCTGCTCCTCGTCTCTTCCCGTAATGACCAGGCGGTACTCCTCGGCCTCTGCCGCAATCTGTTCTTCTGCCTCCGTCACAGTCATCCCGGAAACATCAATCCCATTGATCGTGGTATTTTTCAGAAAATGCGTCGTGTAATACATTGCGCACGCCGTGTATGTGCCAAGCACGCACGCCAGTAAGAATAAAACAATCGCCAGCAGAATGGCTGTCCGTTTCCTCATATAATCCCTCTCTTCATGTAAACTGCGTGATTCGCGCATTAAGCGGTACTTATTTCATAAAAGATCCTTACTACACATCATATATCACAGTTCAAAATAATAAAAGGAATGCTCCGTTAAGAGTAAATTGTTTTTTTCTTAAAATAATCCAGGCATATGCCGCGCTTCAAACCGTTCCGGTTACAGCGGCCAGGCACATATCATCATACAATCACCGGCACCATCCGGGGCCTTGCCTCCAGAACAACCGCAGAAGTCGCCGACAGCACAATCTTCAGCTCGCCGCCAATCAGGGGATATGCGGCGCATTCTTCGGTAAATCCTTCCTTTGTGGTCTCAAATACCCGCTCCAGGACGCAGTCGTTGGTAATGCCTGCCGGCCACACCGGAAGGCTCAGCTCCAGCCGTTCCTCACTGTTGTTAAAAATCACTACCATCTGGCATTCCCGGCTGAATCTTCCGTAAGCCAGCCAGTTCTGCCGGTTCTGGTGCTCCCCGTGAAGCGCATCCGAAGCGGCTGCACGATCTGCCGCTTCCGATGACAAATCAAAGCCACCGCTGCCCAGAAACCGCAGCGAACCATGCGCAAATACCGGATAACGGCGATGCATCGCTATCACGCGGCGGTGAAATTCCAGCATCTGTTTGTCCTCATGCCCCCAGGGATAGGTGCGCCGGTTGTCCGGGTCGGTAAAGCCGCAGACGCCGGCCTCGTCGCCATAATACAGCGTCGGCGCGCCGGGCCAGGTCATCTGCATAACCACCGCCTCGCGCATGATCTCCGGGCGAATCCCTTCGGAGGCGGCCGCGCCGCCCAGCTTTTCCACACGCCCCGGACGACTGCTGGTGCGCGTCAGGAAGTGGGAATGATCGTGATTGGAAAGCTCATTCATCGCCACCTGCAGCGAAGGGGTGAGAAATTCCGTCATATTCCGCGTCATTGACCGCACAAAGGCCTGCGAGTCCCCGTGAAGCTCTTCCCTGTATGCATCACTGTGCTTTTCCATCCCGGTGAAAAACCAGGTCAGAGGCTCCATAAATGCGCGGTAATTCATCACCGTGTCCCATTCATCGCCGCCCAGCCAGGGCGATGCATCCTCGTAGTGCTCCGCCAGAATGATCGCCTCTGGATTTGCCGCTTTCACCACATTGCGGAATTTCTTCCAGAACTGATGATTGTATTCCGCGGAAAATCCCAGATCTGCCGCCACATCGAGGCGCCAGCCATCCACATTGTAGGGCGGAGATACCCATTTCGCGGCAATCCGCAGAATATATTCCTCCAGCTCCTGTGAGGCCTCATAATTCAGCTTCGGCAGTGTCTCATAGTCCCACCAGCCCTCATAATAAGAGTTGTATGGCCACTCATGCTCATTATTGAATTTGAAAAAGGAACGGTATGGACTGTCCGCTGCTACATAAGCCCCTTTCTCATAGCCGGGCTGTCTCTCATAGATGCGTTCCCGATCCATCCATTTATTAAAGGAACCGCAGTGATTAAACACGCCGTCCAGAATGACTCGCATCCCCCGTCGGTGTACTTCTTCCACAAATTGCGCAAAAAACGCATTGCTCGCCTCCAGATTCCGCCGATCCGTCACCCGGCTGATGTAGCGCGTCGCGTCGCGGTTACTCAGATGCATCTCCTGCGCCAGACTCCCTGCGGAAGAATGCTCCGCCGCTTCGTTACAGCCATCCGGAAGCACTGCTCCCCGTTCCGCCACGATCACCCCGATATGCGGGTCAATGTAGTCATAGTCCTGCGTATCATATTTATGATTCGATGGGGATACAAAGACCGGATTCAGGTACAAAACCTCCACGCCCAGCTCCTGCAGATAATCCAGCTTCTCCCAGACGCCCTGCAGATCACCGCCATAGAATTCCCGCGTATCATCGGCCGCCGGAAGCTGATCCCAGTCCGTGATCCGGCTTACCGGTTTTCCCAGGTAAAAATATTCCCTGTCCAGCACATCATTGGAGGGATCCCCATTGCAAAACCGTTCCGTGAAAATCTGGTACATGACCGCCCCCTTCGCCCAGTCCGGCGTCGAAAACCCCGGAACGAGACAGAACAGACGGCTCCGGTTCAGGTCCCGCGACACACCCAGCCTCGTGTAAAAGCAGCGCGCCTTCCCGGCCTGCACCTCAAAGTAATAGTAAACCGGCGCCTCATCCACTTGAATATCTGTCGCATAGTAATCAAAACGCGAATCGCTTGCCTCAACCTCCATGGCCTTTTTCGTCGCCCCGCTGATAAAAAACACGAAATCCACATTATCTCTCTTCGTACGAAAACGAACCCGCACCGTATCACCAGGCTTCGGTTCCATCGGCGTCACATAATTCTCCGTCCCATCGCTGAACAGGGACTGAATATCAAAGACCGGCCGCATATGGATAAAATAATCCAGTCTCTTCATCAATTTCTTTTTTTTCTGATCCATACCACAGTCATCCTTACTCTTATTATAAAACCCATTATAATCAAGATTTCTTCCCTTCGCAACCGCTTTTTGGGCAGAAAAAAGCAGCCTTACGGCTGCCTTTTCCGGAGAAGGTATCTCTCAAATGGGGTGTAGCAAAAACTATATAATGTATTGGGGGGGGTTTACGATGATCATTATAGCATTTGTTTCCAAATAAGTGTGCACAAATTTCACAAAATTGTCTTCATATTTTTGTGCAAATTATCGTCTCATAGTCCCCTGCACGGATATCATCCGATTGCACGACCTGTCTTTTTCACCATTTTATACCGTTCCTTCTTTTATCCTGTATAACAGGTCCCCGGCACACTGCTTCCCGTTTCAGGAAAAAAGTGCCTCAAATTCCTCGCGCCCAATCTTTTCTTTTTCAACCAGAAGCTTTGCACTGGCATGGAGGACGTCCATATGCGCCATAATCATCTCGCGCGCTTTCTCGTGAGCTTCATCGACAATACGCTTTACCTCTTCATCGATCAGAGAGGCAATCTCTTCTCCGTAAGCACGCGTGTGCGCAAGATCTCTTCCTATAAAGACCTGATCATCATCGTTGTCGTAATTGATCAGTCCGACACGGTCGGACATTCCGTATCGGGTCACCATCGCGCGGGCTATCTCTGTCGCCTGCTTAATATCCTGTGAGGCGCCTGTCGTCACATCACCGATGATCAGCTCTTCCGCGACGCGGCCGCCGAGACTGACAATAATGTTCTGCTCCATCTGTCCCTTCGTCTGGAACATCTCATCCTTTTCCGGCAGCGGCATGGTATAGCCCGCGGCACCGCGCCCTGTCGGGATAATGGAAACGGTGTAAACCGGCCCGACGTCCGGCAGCAGATGAAACAGGATCGCATGCCCGGATTCATGATAAGCGGTGATGCGTTTCTCTTTTTCTGAAATCACGCGGCTCTTTTTCTCTGCTCCGATACCGACCTTAATAAACGCGCGATTAATATCCGCCTGGCAGATATAGGCCCGGTCTTCCTTCGCCGCCATAATCGCGGCCTCATTCATCAGATTCTCCAGATCTGCACCGGTAAATCCCGCTGTCGTCCGGGCCACCTCAGACAGACTGACATCGTCCGCAAGCGGTTTCCCCTTTGTGTGTACCTGCAGGATCTCTTCTCTGCCCTTAATGTCCGGCCGTCCTACCGCTACCTGCCGGTCAAACCGCCCCGGACGAAGGATCGCCGGATCCAGGATATCGACACGGTTCGTCGCCGCCATGACAATGATGCCCTCGTTGACGCCAAACCCATCCATCTCAACCAGAAGCTGGTTCAGGGTCTGTTCCCGCTCATCATGCCCCCCGCCCATGCCGGTACCGCGGCGTCTTGCCACAGCATCGATCTCATCAATAAACACGATACAGGGCTGGTGCTTTTTCGCTTCCTCAAAAAGATCGCGCACCCGCGACGCGCCAACCCCGACGAACATTTCCACAAAATCCGATCCGGAAATGGAGAAAAACGGTACCCCCGCTTCCCCTGCCACCGCTTTCGCCAGCAATGTTTTTCCAGTACCCGGAGGTCCCACCAGAATCACTCCCTTGGGGATCCGCGCGCCAATCTGAATAAACCTGGACGGCTCCTTCAAAAAAGAGATGATCTCTTCCAGGTCTTCTTTTTCCTCTTTCAATCCGGCCACATTCTCAAAAGTCACCCGCTTCGCGTCCGGCGAAATCATTTTCGCCCGGCTCTTTCCAAAATTCATCATTCTGGAATTGCCGCCGCCAGCCTGACGGTTCATCATGGTAAACATCATCATCATGACGACTACAATGATGATGGTCGGCAGAAGCCAGGATAAAATCTCGTTCCCGCTCTCCACCTCCAGAACCTCGAGTGTGACATCCTCATATTCTTCAAGGTCTGCTTCTGCCGTCTCAACGTTCAGCACATTCACATAACGAATGTCGCCGGAGGTCAGCACCACCTTCAGAGAACCGGTCGGGGTCTCCTGATTCGGTGTGATACTGATTTTCACCACTTCTTCATTTTCCAGGGCTTCCTCAAACTCACTGTAATTCCAGGTCTGCGTCTCCTCCATTCCGCCGCGGAATGTAACCAGAAGAATCAGGATAACCAGTACTCCCGCGAGGTAAAGCCCCAGGCCCTTTGCATTTTTGGTCAATTTTGTACATCTCCTGTCTAAACCCGCCGCAGGTATACCTGCGCGGTCTGTTTTTGCATTTTTCTGCCGCCTCTGCTTAGCTTCCGTTCTAAACAGCAGGCCACAGTCTCCGTTTCACTTCGGTCGGCGCTAAACGAACGTCCACTGGACGTTCAGCGCCGCTGCTTCGCAGCTATATGCCGCTTCGCGTCATATGTCTGTGGCTCGCTGGGCGTTCTTCGCTCCGCTTCGGTCGGCGCTAAACGGATGTCCACTGGACATCCAGCGCCCACCCAGCTCCCGAAATGCAATCTTCCTCCTTTGCCGGCAAGCCGTCAAGGAGGTATATTGCATTTCGCTGCTGTTTGGAACTTTTAATCCGAAAACTCGACGACGCCGATGAAGGGGAGGTTGCGGTATTTCTGCGCGTAGTCCAGCCCGTATCCAACCACAAACTCATCCGGAATATTGAAACAGGTGTAATCCACCACCACCTGGGAAACCCGGCGCTCTGGCTTGTCGAGAAGCGTACACAGACGCAGGGATGCGGGATTCCGTTCTTCTAAAATGTGGAGCAGATAGCTCAGCGTGCGCCCGGAGTCAATGATATCCTCCACAATCAGCACGTTCTTCCCGTCCAGCGGTTCATCCAGGTCTTTCACGATTCGCACCACTCCGCTCGACTTCGTATCATTTCCATAGCTGCTGACAGACATAAAATCCATGGTGACCGGAACGGTAATCCGCTTTGCCAGTTCACACATAAAAAATACCGCTCCCTTAAGTACGCAGATCAGGTGAACGCTCTTGCCCGCATAGTCCTCGCTGATTTGTTTCGCGATCTCCTCAATCCGCTGGTCCACTTCCTGCTCGGACAGCAGGATTCTGACTTTTTCTTTCATTTCGTCTCTCCTTTGGTTATCGGAAGCTGCCGGTTTTCTCTGTCTGTTCCCGCAGCTATCTGAATTTTGATCACGTGCTCTGTCGCGTCCGTCACTTTGGCAGCCTCGCTGATCCGCCAGCCGACCACCCACAGGATATGGGAGCCATCCGCCAGCACAGGAATCTGATCCCGCTGATCCCGCGGAATTTTCTGGTCGATCATATAGTCTTTCAGCTTCTGTGTGCCGCCCTGGGCATTTATGACCAGATAATCTCCTGTTTTTCTCGTCCGCAACAGCAAACTATTTGTTATTGTATCATAGGAAAACCATTTCGTATACTTTTTTTCTTCTAAAATAATTTTTTTCAGCTCGGGCGTATTCTCCAACCGCTCAGCAGTCACACAAAACCCATTGTGAAAAACGCAGCCGGGCACTGGAAGAAGGATTTCCTCCCTGCACTCGGCATTCATCCGATACTCTGCTCCGCTTTCCACGAAGCCTGCTGCCGACAGCCCTGCTTCACCCGGTCTCTTTCTCTTTCCAAACCGCAATACCCCGTTTTCGCGCACCGCCCGAATTCCGCCGGGCAGGTCGCAGCTTTTTCCGCAGTCCATATCCGCCAGCTGTTCCAGCGCCTTCAGATGCACTGCCCCCACGTCTTTCATGCCGCCACTCTTTTGCAGAGCACGCTTTAACAGTTCTTCACGAATCAGAGTTTCTTCCTTATTAAAATAGTCTAAAAGGATCCAGACAGAGAGATCCGCAGCGGAAGCTCCGGTATGCTCTCTCAGGCATTTCGCCGCAGCCTCGTCTGTCTTTTTGTCTATATAGTCCTGTATCTCCTGTAACCGCCCGGCAGCCTCCGCAATGTGCCGTCCGGCCTGTCCGTTCAGCTCTTTCTCCATCTGAGGAAGCAGGTGCAGACGAATCCGGTTTCTTGTAAAATCCGTTTCCAGATTCGTGCGGTCCGTTCGCCAGGGAATTCCCTCTCCACGCAGCCAGGTCTCAATCTCGCTGCGTTCTGTAAAAAGAAGAGGACGGATGATACTGCCCTGCACCGGCCGGATCCCTCCCAGCCCTCGCAGTCCGCTGCCGCGCGCCAGATTCCATAGCACAGTCTCCGCCTGATCATTCTGATTATGGGCAACCGCGATGCGATCTGCGCCCCACTCTCCGGCCGCATCCTGGAAAATCCGATACCGTTCCGCCCGGCCAGCCTCCTCACAGGAAAGCTTCTCCGCTTCGGCGCGCTGGCGCACCTGCGCGTGGACAACCCGGCACGGAACATGAAGCTCCCTGCACATATTCTCTACAAATACCGCGTCCTCCAGGCTTTCCCTTCCACGCAACCCATGCTCTACGTGCACTGCCAGCAGGTCAAATGGCAGTTTGTGACGGCAGTCCGCCAGGACGCGAAGCAGACACACTGAGTCCGCACCGCCTGAAACCCCGGCAATCACCCGCATTCCAGGTTCTATCATATGGTATTTTTTTATCACATGGAAAATGTGTTCTATCATTTATCCCCTCTCCTGCCGAATCGTTACCTTTTTTCAAAAATTGTCCCAATCAGAATGGTCATGTCATCCCTTGCCTGTCGTCTTTGCGAAAGATAAACGCGTTCCATCAGCTTCCGGGCGTACTCCTGCGCATTTTGTGTCTTTGTTCGGATAATCAGCTCCGCCATATCCTTCTCGTGATTTTCTCCAGGCAGCGCCTCCGACACGCCATCGGTCATCATCACAATGCTCGCACCGGATTTCAGTGTCCGATGCAGGCTTTCGTATTCCGTCTGCTGCATCACTCCGGATGGAAGCGCATCGGAGCGAATCACCTCGATTTCTCTGTCGTCGATCAGAAAAGTCGCCGCGGCCCCAAATTTGATCATATCACATTTTGCATTATATAGGTCAACCATGCATAAGTCAATCGTTGAGAATATCTGACTGCCATTCTGCAGCAGCATACACGAATTGATCAGCCGTACCGCCAGCTCCTGCGGAAACCCTGCCTCAAAAAACTGTTCCAGCAGTTCGATCACCTTCTCACTCTCCCGATTCGCCTCCGTGCCGGATCCCATGCCATCCGCCAGGCTCATTACAACTTTCCCGCTGTTTTTCTGCAAAAGCGTATAATTATCCCCGGATACCATCTCTCCGGTTTTCGTGATACGCGCAACTCCGCAGAAAAGCTGGAAATTGGTATCTGGAACAAAATGAAAAATCGTCGGTACATCCGTCACAGCTGCCCGGCAGTCAGGCGCCGGACACATTTTTTCCCCGCAGGAATCCGACAAAGCTTCCGCGACAGACCGGGCGGACACCACCTGTACCCGCTTTCCAAAGCGCGGCATCCGGAAATCCTTCCATACCGTTCCGCCAGGCAGAGGGCTCCTCTTCCCCGCATGCACAGTCAGATAATACTCTGTCTTATCCTTTTCCCGCGCGAACGCACAGATATCATCCAGCTCCACATCCAGGTACAGCAATTCCCTGCGCAGCTTTTTCGCAACCCGCAGCTCTGCCCCCGATGCGTCTGCGTAGCCCTGTGCCGTCTGCCGCAAAAGCTCCGCGGTCTGATAAATCTGTTCCCCCGCAGCCTGGCGCTGCTCCAGCATCCGATTACTCCAGAGCAGCTGGTCCCGTGCCTCCTCATAGCCCGCCCGCAGCGCCAGCGACAGCTGACCGGGCCGACTGCAATTTTCCCGCAGATACTGCTCCTGCTTCGGGGAAATTTTTCCGCTGCACTCCATCTCCCGCAGGCAATCATATAAAGCCCTGCAATTCGAAAAATACGCGTCCCCCCAGCACGTTTTTTCTTTCCGGCATTTCACACAGGCTCTCTCTCACATTCTCAAACAAAACACGCAGTTCCGCCTCGCCCAGTCGTTCCCTCTGGCGAGGCATTTTCTGAAACAGTCCGGCCAGTCCGTAAAACGCCTCCGCGAACCCTGCCATCTGCTCCTGCTCCGGCCGTTTCCATCCGTCCATGTCCATTCCTCCCCTCCGCGCCTGTTTCCACCGCACAGACCTGCATCGCAGTTCTTTTTCCACAAAGCAGATCAATGGAAAGTACCGCGTTCCGCTATCATCATAACACCCTGTGCGCGCAAGATCTGTCGGAATCGCGGAGGAAATTGATAAAATAGAATCCCGCTTTGCGGGATTCTCGCGCTGCCGCGCGTCTGTGTAAGCAGACTGTTTCCTCTAGCGCGGCATGTGCATCCCCCGGAGGGTTTTTTTCCAATAGGGAAGTTCCCAGAACTTTCCTATTGGATAAAAAGAGAGGATATCACGCACCGCAATATCCTCTCCTCTTTCCTGCATACCGGATCGACTGCAGCCGTTCAGCACTTCACTGTAACAGCCGTTCTCTTATTCCGCCGCCCGGTAAATCACATCGTCCTCATAAACCAGCCCCAGCTTTTCCCGCGCCAGTTTTTCTACATATTCATCCGAATTCAGATATTTGCCGAGCTCGCCGATCTCATCCGCACGAACCTCCTCGTCCTGAATCTGCTCCTCCAGATCCGCGATCTGCTCCACATACTCAGCATTCTGCGCTCTCAGAGACTGGCTCTGCACCAGCAGTCCCAAAAGCAGCACCATGACGACCGCGGCAATCGCGTACATACCGTGCCGATTCCCCTTACTCGGCTTCTTTTTCCGTCCTGTCATCCTGTTTACCCCTTTTCCGGTTTTCAATACAAGAACTCCTGTCTTTTTTTCTGTCACGCCAGACGTTCGTTCCCTCCTTCGACCATCCGCGCTGAACTCTCCCCTTCAAATTCGTTCTTCCATTGTAAACTCTTTTTCGAGTAAATTCAATTCTTTTCTTGTTTATTTTACAAAAAAACCCAGCTATTTTTCTGGCAGCGGCCAGAAGCACGTGCAAAGGATACGTGGCCGCCCGGTAAAGCAGGGAAAACAGGCTGGAAAGCAGCTGTACAACCTTCGGGCTAAACGAAAAATGATAGAGCAAAATACCGATCCCCATCCCTGCCGCGACATAACCCCGAATGACCCCGCCCGTCTCCCGGAAGGCCAGATAAAAAGTCAGGAAGCCTGCGAACAGCCAGAACAGAAAATCTTCGATTGAAAGAACAGGCAGGCTGTGGCGAAAGCTCCGGCGCAGCGCACGCAGAAAATCATACAGAAGGGTAAGTGCGGCGCCATGAAGCACCGAAATCAGAAAAACGGCAGCCTCCTGCCGTATTACACCGCTCACCGAAGCATTCTCCTGATCAGCGAACCTTTTTTCGCGGGATTGCTTCCCGAATAGACAATACTATCCACGCATCCGCGCATTTTCACCTCCCCCTGAGAAAGCTCCAGCCGTCCAATGTGGAGATCTTTTCCCTTTACGGTAAGCATTCCCTGTCCGGTCTGAAGCACTATGGTATTCTCATCAAAAGAAAGGACATCCGTCACTCCCGTTACGCTGCCCTCTGTCCTGTCTCTCCACGCAATACTGTGTGGCGTCCCATTTTTCTTTTCTTCCATCCCGCACTCCGGACACAATTGTCTCGCCTTTAATATATGTAAACAGACAGCAATTCAGAACAAAAGTCCCGCACCAGAATGCGGGACTTTATTCTTGCAATCACTACAGATAACGGTACATCTCTGCGGCGCCTTCCTTTTTCACTGTCTCCTGTACAGACAGTACTTCGACCTTTACCGTCCGGCTGCCAAACCCAATCTCAATCACATCACCCGGCTTTACGGCAACGGATGCTTTCGCCGCTTTGCCGTTTACCAGGACACGGCCGGCATCGCATGCCTCGTTCGCCACTGTCCTGCGTTTGATCAGCCTCGATACCTTCAGATATTTATCCAGGCGCATCGGATTACTCGTTTACGGTGTCTTTCAGTGCTTTGCCGGCTTTAAATTTCGGCATCTTAGAAGCTGCGATCTTCATCGTCTCTCCGGTCTGAGGATTTCTTCCTTCTCTCTCCGGACGAACAGCGACTTCAAATGTACCAAAGCCAACCAGCTGCACCTTTTCACCGCTCTTAAGCTGCTCCGTAACCACTTCTGTAAAAGCTTTCAGAGCCTTCTCCGCATCCTTTCTTGATAACTCTGTCTTCTCCGCAATCGCTGCGACTAATTCAGTCTTATTCATTGTAATTCCTCCTGTAAATATTTCTATATTATGTTGCATCATGGATCTTTTCATGCGCACAACCCGCAAGGAATATTTCCAGCGAATGCCAGAGGCAACCGATACGGACAGGCAGGAGCTGGTTAAGCCGTCTCCTGCCCAATTGTACATCCATAAGATCCTCGTCCCTATTATATAATGATCGACCTTTTTTTGTCAAGGTCGGCAGTTAAACACTCAGGGTTGTTTCACGAAGTTATTTGACGTAAGAATAAACTCTTTGATGTGATAG
>JAJQGP010000029.1 GCA_021200475.1 Lachnospiraceae bacterium | reverse complement strand
CTGAGCTGATACGTCTGCTGGGCAGAATGAAATACAGAACCAGCTATGGCCAGAATGCATTGAAGCATTCGATTGAGGTGGCGCAGCTTTCCGGGCTGCTTGCCGGCGAGGTCGGTGTGGATGTGAGAATGGCTAAGCGTGCGGGTTTATTGCATGATATCGGCAAATCCATCGACCACGATATGGAAGGCTCTCATGTACAGATCGGAGCGGAGCTTTGCAGAAAATACAAAGAATCTCCGATTGTTATCAATGCCGTGGAGTCTCATCATGGAGATGTAGAACCAGAATCACTGATCGCCTGCATTGTACAGGCTGCGGATACGATTTCGGCAGCCCGTCCGGGAGCACGTCGTGAGACTCTGGAAACATATACAAACAGATTAAAACAGTTAGAAGATATTACGAACACCTTCAAGGGTGTGGAGAAATCCTTTGCTATTCAGGCAGGTAGGGAAATACGGGTTATGGTTGTACCGGATCAGGTAAATGATGCCGAGATGGCTCTTCTCGCGAGAGAAATAGCCAAACGGATCGAAGCGGAGCTGGAGTATCCGGGGCAGATCAAGGTAAGTGTGATTCGCGAGAGCAGAGCGGTCGATTACGCGAAGTAAAAGACGGATCAAAGGAGAAGTTGCCGCAGGGAAAAGATTAATTCCCTGCGGTTTTTCTTTTCTAAGTTTTTATTAAGCTTTTGTGATAAAATCCACATTTGCTTGCACACTTTTGTGGGTTGTAGTACAATGTCGTAAACAGTCCAAAACAGCATCGAAATGAAAAGACAGGCTGTGCAGGCTTGCCTGCGAAAGACTGTAAAATGAAAAACAAAAATCATCCGGGAGGATTTTTATTTATGAAAGGAATTATTTTGGCAGGCGGTTCGGGAACACGTCTTTATCCTTTGACGAAGGTTACGAGCAAGCAGCTGTTACCGATTTATGATAAGCCGATGATCTATTATCCGATGTCCGTGCTGATGAATGCCGGCATCCGTGATATTCTGATTATCTCGACACCGATGGACACGCCCCGGTTTGAGGCTCTTCTGGGAGATGGACACCAGTTCGGTGTGCGTTTGTCCTACGAGGTTCAGCCCAGCCCGGACGGATTGGCACAGGCTTTTATTATTGGTGCTGATTTTATAGGAAATGATACGGTTGCGATGGTGTTAGGCGATAATATCTTTGCGGGACATGGGTTAAAAAAGCGCCTTAAGGCTGCGGTGGAAAACGCCGAGAGCGGCAAAGGCGCGACGGTGTTCGGGTATTATGTCGATGACCCGGAGCGGTTCGGTATTGTAGAATTTAATAAGGAAGGACATGCGATATCCATTGAGGAGAAGCCGGAACATCCAAAGAGCAATTACTGTGTGACCGGGTTGTATTTTTATGACAATCGGGTCGTCGACTACGCGGGAAATCTGCGCCCGTCCGCGAGAGGCGAGCTGGAGATTACGGATTTGAACCGAATTTATCTGGAAGCGGGGAATCTGAACGTTGAACTGCTTGGACAGGGGTTTACCTGGCTGGATACCGGTACCCACGAGAGCCTGGTGGAGGCGACGAATTTTGTAAAAACGATGGAGGATCATCAGCATAGAAAGATTGCCTGTCTGGAGGAGATCGCCTATCTCAACGGCTGGATTACCCGGGAGGATGTGCTGGCGATTTATCAGGAGCTGAAGAAAAATCAGTATGGACAGTATCTGATGGATGTTCTGGAAGGAAAGTATCTGGACGCACTGCACTGAAAGCGAATAGTGAAAACATGAACAAGCATACATTTGTAATCTGTGCCTACAAAGAAAGTCCGTATCTCGAGGACTGTATTCGCTCTCTGCGGGCGCAGACAGTGAAGAGCCGCATGATTATCGTGACCTCGACGCCGAATGAATTTATACAGAGTATGGCCCGGAAGTATCAGATTCCGTATTATGTCAATGAGGGGGAAGGCGGCATCACGCAGGACTGGAATTTCGGCTACGCGAAGGCAGGCGGCGGCTATATAACGATCGCACATCAGGACGATGTTTATGAGAAAACCTACCTTGCGAGAGCACTTAAGGCTTTCTCGTCAGCGAAAGAGCCGCTGATTTATTTTTGCAATTACTATGAGATTCGAAACGGAGAAAAGGTATTTAAAAACCGTCTGCTGCGTGTCAAGCGGCTGATGCTTCTTCCGCTGCGCATTCCCTGTTTTCGGCATTCCATATGGGTGCGCAGGAGGATCCTGTCATTTGGTACACCGATCTGCTGTCCGTCTGTGTGTTATGTGTCGGGGAATCTCCCAAAGGTTATTTTTCAGAATCATTACAGGGCCTGCGAGGACTGGGAAGCCTGGGAAGCCATTTCAAAACGGAAGGGCGACTTTCTTTATGATCCCGAACCTCTGATGGGACACAGAATTCATGCAGATTCGGAGACCTCTTCGGCTATCGGGGCGCATAAGCGTACCGATGAGGAATATGAGATGTTCCGGAAATTCTGGCCGGAATGGGCTGCACGTCTGATCGGAAGCGTGTATGCGACAGGACAGAATTCGAATCAGGTGTAAGAGGGGTAATTTTAATACAGATGTGGAGTACAGGCAGATGAAGAGACTGATAATCATACCGGCTTACAATGAGCAGGACAGTATCCTGGATACCGTCCGCGACGTAGAGAAAAATGCGCCGGGGTTTGACTATGTGGTGGTAAATGACTGTTCTGGGGATGATACATTAAAAATATGCAGGGAGCACCATATTCATGTGCTGGATCTGCCGATCAACCTGGGAATCGGCGGCGCTGTTCAGACAGGGTATCTCTATGCGTATCGGAATGGGTATGATATCGCTGTGCAGATCGACGGGGATGGCCAGCATGACGCGTCTTATCTGGAGATGATGGCGGAAAAACTGGTGTCAGAAGACCTGGATATGGTGATTGGTTCTCGATTTATTGATAATGAAGGGTTTCAGTCTTCCTGGATTCGGCGTTCCGGCATTCATTTTTTTACGCTGCTGATGCGTGGTTTGTTTGGGACAACGATTACAGATGCTACTTCGGGGATGCGGATGTGTAACCGCAGAACGATGGAGCTGTTTATCAGGGATTACCCGAGAGACTACCCGGAGCCGGAGACAGTAGCACGGCTTCTTCGTCATAAATACAATGTAAAAGAAGTTCCTGTAAGGATGCGGGAACGCTCAGGCGGGGTATCCTCGATATCCCCCCGTAAATCCATCTATTATATGATTAAGGTGACTCTGGCGATTCTCGTGGAACGGCTTCGCTGACAGGGACGAAACGCCCCGCATGTGAAATTGCTCCGCGAGCAAGGCGGGAGCTGCGTCACGCGTCCTGACGGATGCAGGAAGAGGAGGAGAGGCTTATGATGTCATTCCGGCTTCAGGTTATTCTTGTGGTTATTTTGCTAGCAGCGCTGGCTGTGATCATTGCCATGCTTAAGAAGCGAACACTGGATCTGAAATACGTACTGGTCTGGATTTTCTGCCTGGCTGTGCTTTTGATTTTTTCCATTTTTCCGGGTACCATGACGAAGCTTGCCAGATTCATCGGTATTTATTCCCCGGTCAACATGATCTTTTTCCTGGGATTTCTGCTTGCGGTTACGATTATCTTTACGCTGACGGTCAGTCTTTCGAGGACAACCGGTAAGGTGAGAAAGCTGGCACAGATGATGGCGCTGGAAAACGATACCTGGGAGATAGAGACAACAGAAGAGACAAAGACCGGGGCGGGGGTTTATGCGGAACATGAACAGGCTCACGAAGAATTACATCTACAATAGTGCTTATCAGCTTCTGGCTGTACTGATTCCGCTGTTGACGACCCCATATCTGACCAGAACCCTGGGGACGAATTCCCTGGGGATTGACAGCTATGTGCTGTCGGTTGTACAACTGGCAGAAGTTCTGGGTACTTTGGGGACAAATACGTATGCGAACCGGGAAATCGCGTATGTGAGGGATGACCGCGAAAAGCTGACGAAAACCTTTCTGGAAATTTTTCTGCTGCGGCTTGTTCTTTGCGTCCTCGTTGTGTTCGTTTATGTGGGGATTGCGCTGCGCTCCGAGTACCGGACGGTATTTCTGATTCAGACGGTTACACTGATCTGTTATTTTTTTGATATTTCCTGGCTCTTTATCGGGATGGAAGAGATGAAGCCGGTGGTTATGCGAAATATCTGCGTCAAGCTGCTGGTGACTGCCTGCATTTTTCTTCTGATCCGGGAGCCGGATGATCTGCTTCGGTATGTCGCCATTACCGCGTCCGGTCAGCTGCTTGGTGATCTGCTAATGGCCTGGCAGGGAAGACGGTATCTGAAAATCGAGGGGATTGGCAGGCTGAATATCCGACGGCATATCCGGCCGGTATTGCTGCTTTTTCTGCCGCAGGCGGCCTCTTCTCTGTATGTGCTGTTTGATAAAACAATGCTGGGACTTCTTTCCGAGCAGATCGACAGTGTTTCTCTTTACGATAAGGCAGAATCGCTGGTAAAGACGCCGTTGGTATTCGCGACAGCGATGACGGCTGTATTGATGCCCAGAATTGCGAATGAATTCGCAGCGGGGCATAGAGAAAAGATAAAGGAACTGGTGCAGGGTTCCATCGATTTTATGATTATGGTTTTTCTGCCCGTCACACTTGGCATGGCTGTGATTGCCGGAAGGTTTGTGCCCTGGTATCTCGGGGAAGCGTACCGGGCAAGCATCGTGGTTACGCGCATTCTTTCGCCGGTGATTCTGGCAATTGCGCTGAGTAATGTCAGTGGGACGCAGTTTCTGGTGGCCACGAAAGAAACAAAGGTCCTGACGATTTCCTATGTGGCTGGAGCTCTTTTCAATCTGACCGGAAATTTTCTTCTCATTCCGCTTTACAATGAGAGAGGGGCCGCAGTGACAACCGTGTGCGCAGAATGGCTGGTGACATTGATACAGCTTTATGCGCTGCAAAAAAGGCTCGGTTCGCTGCATTTATTCAGAAATAACTGGAAGAAGCTGGCGGCGGCTTTGGCGATGCTTCTGCTGATTGTGCCGATGAACCGGCTTACAGATTCCATCTGGGTGGTTCTTCTGCAGATTCTTTCCGGGGGGATTCTTTATTTCGCCCTTTTACTTTTCCTTAAGGAGAAACGATTGATAGAAGCGCTGCATAAGTTCTGTGCGCGGAGAGGAGTCGGAGAATGAATATCGCATTGCTGATTGCCGGAGGAAGCGGCGCGCGAATGCATCAGAGCATTCCGAAGCAGTTTCTGAATGTCAATGACAAGCCGGTCATGCTCTATACGATGGAGGCTTTCCAGAAACACCCGGATATTCAGGCGATTGAGGTGGTATGCCTGGATGGATGGCATGAGATTCTGCGGGCATATGCAGAACAGTTTCATATTTCAAAGCTGGTGAATATTGTGTCCGGCGGGGAGAATGGCCAAAGCTCCATTCGCAACGGAGTGTATGATCTGATGGAGCATTATCAGGAGGACGACCTTGTCCTGATTCATGACGCGATCCGGCCGATGGTTTCTCAGGACATTATTTCGGATAATATCGCCAAGTGCAGAAAGTATGGTTCGGCTGTGACTGTAATTCCCTGTATGGAGGCCATGCTGTTCAGTGAGAACAGGATCAGTTCCAGCCGGACGATTCCGCGGGATACGCTGCTGCGCACACAGACACCGCAGACGTTTCCGCTTGGAACGCTGTATCGTCTGCATCGGGAAGCACTGGCTAAAGGGATTACGAATTCGATTGCAACCTGTACTTTGATGGCAGAACTGGGGCACGAGGTATACTTTGCGGCTGGTTCAGAGAAAAATATCAAGATCACCACGGTGGAGGACCTGGATATCTTTAAAGCTTTACTATTTCAGAGGAGGACGGATGACCGGGATGTCTCTCAGTAAAATCAGTCAGATGTATCAAAAAGAGATCGCCCCTTGCATGACTGGCCCGATTCCCTGGAAAGCACTTGCGGGCAAAACCATTCTTGTCGTGGGAGCGAACGGAATGATCGGCGCAGCCGTCGTTCGCCTGCTGCTGCACCGAAATCATTTTCTGTCCGGGGGAATGCGGATTCTGGCGGTTTCCAGGAGCAGGGAGCATTTTCTGGAATGTTTTGCCGGGCAGTATGAAGAGGGGGAATTGTCCTATTATCCGATGGACCTCAGTGAAGGAGTCCGGCTTCCGGAGCGCGCGGACTTTATCATCTTCGCGGCGGGGGACGGGGATCCTGCTTCTTTTGCGGCGCATCCGGTGGAAGTGATGCGGGGGAACCTGGCCGGACTGGATCATCTGCTCTGCTATGCGCGGCAAAGCGGGTGCGGGCGGCTTTTGTATCTGTCTTCCGGGGAAGTATATGGGCAATCTGTAGAAGGACGGATTTTTGATGAGACATTTTGCGGATATGTGGATTATTCGAAACCGCGCTCCTGTTATCCGGCAGCCAAGAGGGCGGCGGAAGTACTTTGTCAGTCCTGGATACAGGAATACGGAGCAGATATTGTGATTGCGCGCCCCTGCCATATTTTTGGTCCGGATATGAAGGCGTCGGACAGCCGCGCAGTGGCGCAGTTTCTTTTTCGCGCGGCTCATGGGCAGGAACTGGTGATGAAGAGTGATGGCCGGCAGCAGCGTTCCATGTGTTATTCCTACGACTGCGCGGAGGCTTTGCTTCTGATTTTGCTGAAGGGAAAATGCGGAGAGGCTTATAATATTGCCGGAAAGGAGCAGGTGGTTTCGATTCGGCAGCTGGCCGAAATGATTGCCTGGGCAGGAGAGACCGGATTTCGACTGGAGACACCGACGAAAACGGAAAAAAACAGTTACAATCCTGTGTAAAGGTCGATTCTGGACTGGAATAAAATATACGCTCTGGGCTGGCGTCCCAGAAAAACGGTGGAAGAGGGCATTTGTTCGACACTGGAGATTATGAAAGAGAAAGTTGGGTAACCGATGGATAATTATTACGATCCGGAAATTCTGAAAAGGATACAGTCTGTGGAACTGGATATGCTGAAGGATTTCGACGCACTCTGCGAGAAATACCAGATTGAGTATTTTGGCGTTGGAGGGACGACAATCGGTCTGCTGCGGCATCAGGGTTATATTCCGTGGGACGACGACATCGATATCGGCATGCTGCGCGAGGATTATGACCGTTTTCTGGAGGTCGCGGAACAGGAGTATGGAGAGAAATACAGCCTCCTGAATTTTGAAAAAAATCCGGACTATCCGCTGATGACGACGCGGTGGGTCAAAAATGGGACCACTTTTTTGGAATACAATTTCAGACATATTGACGCGAACTGGGGGATTTTCCTGGATTTGTTTTGTTTTGATAACATTCCGGATGACGACCGATCCTTTAAAAAGCAGGGATTCTGGGCGTGGGTCTGGAGTAAGCTGCTGATCCTGCGGAGTGTTCCCTTCCCGGTGCTGGAACAGACAGGGATTGCAAAATACTGTATCTGGGCAGGATGTGCCGTGCTGCATTTTCTGATCCGGCTATTTCATATTCCTGCGGATTTCTTTTACAAAAAAGCCCGTGCACAGGCGACAAAATATCAGAATATGCAGACAAAGCGGGTTTCTTATATGTTTGACCCTGCTCTCTACACAAGTGTGATGGAGAAGAAGGATGTGCTACCCACGAAACGGAGAATCTTTGAGGGAATGCAGGTGAAATTTGCCTGCAATGTGGAAAAATATTGCCGGGAACGATATGGGGACTATATGAAAATGCCGCCTGTAGAAAAAAGGCACAATCATGTTCCGTATCGGCTGGACTTTGGAGACGGCGAAGGGCGAGAGTGAGAAGATATGCCTACAGTGAGTGTAATTATACCGGTTTACAGGTCCGTGGATGTTCTGGAGAATGCGGTGCAGAGTGTTCTTTGCCAGTCGTTCGAGGATTATGAGCTTCTGCTGATTGAAGACGGCTCCCCGGACGGCAGCCTGGACTTGTGCAGGAGGCTTGCTGCGAAGGATGCGCGCATCCGGGTTTACCACAAGGAAAATGGCGGAATCTGCAGCGCCAGAAATTTCGGAATGAGGCATGCCACAGGAAAATACATTGCCTTTCTGGACCACGACGATGAATACCTGCCGGGATATCTGAGCGATAACATTCGCCTGCTGGAAGAATACCAGGCGGATGTGGTGAAGTTTGAACGCGTGAAGGAAAAGCATATGCTGGATGGAACTGTTACGGTTTTGCATGGAAGCCGGATTCGGAACATGCCGGGAATGAAGGATGGCGTTGTCTGCTATCGGGGAACTCAGATCGCGGAGCGTTTTCCCGCAATTCGGGAGGCTGCTAAGACGATGTACATCTGGGATGGCATTTATCGCGGTGATTTCCTGCGTCAGAATCAGCTGGCGTTTGATGAATCGTTTCGGTTTGGGCATGAGGATATGATGCTGAACCTGGAAATTTTATCTGCGGCGCAGTCGATGGTATTTCATGCGGGAGAGTATTATAAGCACAAATACCGGGAATCAACCAGCACCTCCGCTACCTTTGACGGGGTTCGCGTGGCGGATTCTGTGCGGACCGCGAAGCGGGAGAGTCAGCTGCTTGCGGATTGGGGGTATCCGGCGGAGCAGATTTTATACAGCTATATGAATGCACTGTTTGTGACGATGAATATTCTGTGCCTGCCTGGCGCGGACTGCCCCAAAAAGGAGAAAAACGAGCTACTGGAATACTTCCGGAAAGAGACCATCGCTCAGATGACGGCTCTTCCGACAGCTGTAAAGAAGCTTTTCCGGATGAAGAAGCTTCACGGAATTCTCGCGTGGCTGTTTATGAAGAGGCAGTATGCTATCTGCCTGCTGGCGTTCCGGCTCTATTTCCGGCTGACAAATTCCGGAACAGAGGTGACGTCCTGAACCGGAGCTTCTTATGGAAGGTAGGGAAAAGAGGGGATGAGAAATACGAACGGGATTCGGTTTTCCGTGGCGATGTGCACATACAATGGAGAAGCATATATCCGGGAACAGCTGCAGAGTATTCTGGATCAGGATATTCCGGTCGATGAGATTGTGGTTTCAGACGATGGGTCTGCGGATGACACAGTGGAGATTGTTCAGGAAGTGCTTTCCCAAAGCGGGATCCGTCATGAGATTATAGTAAATAAAAAAAATCTGGGATTTCGAAAGAATTTCGAACAGGCAATCGGAAGGACACATGGGGAGATTATTTTTCTCGCTGACCAGGATGATATCTGGAAGCGGGAAAAGGTGCGGGTAACCTGGAAGCATTTTCAGAAGAACCCAAGCTGTCTTCTGGTTTTTTCCAATGCGGTAGTCGTCTCGGAGGATCGGAAGCCTCAGACGATGGATCTGTGGGATTCCGTATTGTTAAAAAAGGAGCTGCATCCCCAGATGGACTGGAAGCGTCTGTTCCTGAAAGGCTGGTATGTGACTGGCGCCGCAGCTGCGATCCGCCGGACGCTTTTTGAGGAAGCAATTCCTTTTCCTGCGACCTGTTATCACGATGCCTGGCTGGGAATGCGGGCAGCCCTGTGTGACGGGATTGAAGCGGAGCCAGAGAAGCTGATCTGCTACAGACAGCATGCGGAGAATCAGATTGGAACAGCTGCGTCAGAAGCGGCTCGCTGGAAAAAAAGGCTGAGGGTTCTTCAAAGTGCCGGCGAAATACAGATCGAGCTTCACAGGCAGTATGCGTTGATGTATCGGGAAATCGAGCAGGGGTTTCCTGACTTTCTCTCAGAAGATTCTGCATTTTTGGGGGAGCTGAAAGCCTGTATACAGTATCATCAGGACATGGCAGAGCTGGGAGATATGTGTGTCAGTGAGCGGCTGCGGACGATTGCGCACTACTATCGAGAGGGCAGTTTTAAACGCTTCGCGAAAAATGCTGCTGCCATGCGGGGAGACCTGTTCTATGCGCTGGGGCGAAGGCAGGCAGAAGGGGCAGGAGATCATTCCTCTGCCGGGAGAGCGTGAAAAAGCACGTATTGCAAAGGATGCAAATAAAGCGTGAGAAAACGGAAAGGGATTCTGGATGAATCGAAAACAACTGAAAACACCTGGTAAACTGAATTTTCCGGCTTTTGTGTACCGTTATGCATGCACGAAAAACAGGCTGTTTCTTCTTTACGGCGTTTTTTTGCTGCTCTGCGTGGTGTTTGCTGCTGTAACGGTGGATTTTGACAGTGTGTCTACCTGCGCAGAGACCTATGGTCTTACGACGGACTCAACTGTTGTTCTGGAAGAAGACAGTGAGATTCGTGTGGACTTTACACTCAGCTATGACTGCTTTGAGGGAATGAACGTGAAATTCCAGGCGGACGACGGATTCGGGGAAGAGGAGCTTCTTGCCCGGCTGTATGACCGGGAAAGCGGGGAATTGCTGGCTGAGGATTGTATCGCTTTGAAGTATGAGCTGGTGCGCAACAGTGACGCTGGTTCTTATATTTACCTCACACTTCCGGTGGAGGAAGCAGAGGGAAGAGAGGTGTCCCTGATCCTGACACTCCAGGGAAGTGAAATTTATACAACTCCGGAATTTGTAGTAAGCGATACGTACAGTCAGCCTTCCACACTCTCTGTCAATGACGAGAGTACAGAAGAGCAGCTGGTGTTTACGACCTATTATACTACGGAAGCAAATATGGTTTCGGAGGTGACGGATGTCATTCTGAAGGCATTTTTGTGGATTTTTGCCGGCAGTCTCCTGTTTTTGTGGGTGATGGCTTCGGCTGCCCCGGCGGAGAAGGAGGAAGGAATGCTCTGGCGCCTGTCCGGTCTGTTTTCGGAAGGCAAAATGATTTTGGAAAAGCTGGTCTCCCGGCTTTTGCATTTTCTGAAAAAATGGAAAAAACTGGCGGCATATCTCTTTGTTCTACTTCTTCTTGCCGGAACCCTGCTGTATGTCTACGAGTATCACATCGAGCGGGTGATGGACCAGAAGAGGGAAACGGCTGTTCTGGAAGAGAATCCTTCCGGGGAACCCTTTTTGCTGAATGAGGACATCCTGTCAATCGAACAGCATTTTCTGGTTCGAAAAAATAATTCTGTGACAGCGGTGCTGATAAAGCTGACGCCGGATTCGATTGGTGAGAATGCGAAGCTGTATGCAATTGTCATGGACCATACGACCGGGGACGTGCTGGTTGGTGCAGAACTTCTTTTATCAGAGGAATTAACGGAGGGAGAAACCTTTGTCTGGAAGCTGACGCTGGATGAGACTCTGGTGACATCCGGAAAGCATGACCTCAGCGTGACACTGCGGGCGGAGCAGTTTGAGGGAACGATCGTAGAGATTCCATACAGCAGTGTATGGGAAGAGGATGAGATGAGTGCGGAAGAACCGGACGGGGAGAGCCGGACCGGGGAGACACAGACAGAGCAGGAGACGGAGGAAACAGCAGAAGACCAGCTCTATATCAATGGTGAGGCTACTGGCAGTACACTGGCAGTCACAGTAGAGTATGGAAATACTTTTTTCCTTTTGCCAATGTATCTGATTTTCTGTGCGGGTGTTCTGATCATCGTTTCTCTTTTGTATTTTCTGATTTTTGTGCGCCGGACGGCTCTGGTCCGACTGTGTCCGGTTCTGATTCTGTCCTTGGGACTGATGATGGGATGCGTGATTACGATGTATGGGGTGCCGGACGAGCCTTCCCATATCGACACAGCGTATCAGCTTTCCAATGAGCTGCTGGGGATTCCGGACAGTACAAAGGACGGCTATATTTACAAACGTGCGGATGATGCAGATATGACTGCGGAGGACAAGGAAAGCATCAGCATCGCTGCCTATGAGCGGCTTTACCGGCAGCTGTTTACACGGGTGGAGGACGATACCCTGGTCGAATGCAGGGCATTGAGCGCACTGAACAATTCCGGTCGGATCTTTTATCTTCCGCAGGCGCTGGGACTGACGCTGGGCAGATTATTGGGACTGGGAACCATGCCCATGCTGATGCTGGGCCGTCTGTTCGCGCTGATTGCCTACGCGATACTGACGACTCTGGCGGTGAAGAAGCTTCCTGTTGGAAAAGTCTCTCTGATGCTGATAGCGGTGCTGCCGATTTCTCTGCAGCAGGCGGCGTCCTTTTCCTACGACAGTGTCATCAATGGCGTCGCCTTTGTGTTTGTGAGCTACAGTATTTTTCTATGTTCGGAAAATGCTCCCGTCCATATTCAGGATGTCGCCGTGGCGGTGATCACAGGCTGCCTGATGGCTACGGTAAAAGGCAGCGTCTATCTGCCTCTGTGCCTGCTGCCTCTGGGTATTTTCCTCGTAAAAGGCGGCTGCGGCCGGAAGAAAAAAGCACTGATTGCCGCTGTGACGGCTGTATGCCTGTACGCGTTTCTGCGCGGAAATCTTTCCAGTATCCTTTCCCACCTCTCCAGAACTGCTGCGGAGGCGGTTGGCGGGTCCGACAGTACCCAGATTTATACCCTGGGCTATTTCATCCAGTATCCGCGGCGCCTGATCGGCATGCTTGCGAACACCATTTATAAGCAGGGAGATGCGTATCTGCGGAATCTGCTTGGCGGTTATCTTGGCTGGCTGGAAATCACGATTCCATGGTTTGTGATTATTGGTTTTCTGTTTCTTTTGCTGCTTTCCTGTATTGCGCATCCGGATGAAAGCAGAATTTCGGGAGGAAAACGGGTATTTTGGGGCATTCTTGCAGCGGGGAGTTTTCTTCTGGTGGAGATTTCGATGCTGTTTTCATGGACATCCACGGATTCCCTTTTTATCGAGGGCGTGCAGGGGAGGTATTTTATTCCATTCCTTCTGCTGGTGCTGCTGGTACTGCGGAACGCATTTTTCCGGACCCGAAAGGTTCTGGATCGGAGGCTTCTGTTTATGAGTGGCTTTCTAAATGCGATTGTATGGATACAGATTATTCAGAAAGTGGTAGATGCCTGAAAAAAGGAGACTGATAAAAGGAGAATTGCCGGCAAAGACATTAATTGGAAAGGAGTAAGACACATGAAGCTTATCATTCAGATACCGTGTTATAATGAAGCGGAGACCCTGGAAATCGCACTGAATGATCTGCCTGAAAGGATTGACGGGATTGATCAGATTGAGTATCTGATTATTAACGATGGCAGCAGTGATGCTACAGAGGAAGTAGCGAGGCGCTGGGGTGTGAATTATGTCGTGAATTTTAAGCGGAATAAGGGACTGGCCTACGGCTTTATGGCCGGGATTGACGCCTGTCTGCGCAACGGAGCGGATATCATCGTGAATACGGATGCGGACAACCAGTACGCCGGGGCAGATATTGAGAAGCTGGTGCGCCCGATTCTGGAAGGGAAGACGGATATCGTAATTGGCGAACGGCCGATTGATGAGACGAAGCATTTTTCTCCTGTGAAAAAGAAGCTGCAGCATCTGGGAAGCTGGGTCGTGCGAAAAGCGTCAAATTCGGATATCCCGGATGCACCAAGCGGGTTTCGCGCATTCAGTCGGGAAGCGGCGATGCGCCTGAATGTGACAAATGAATATACGTATACACTGGAGACAATTATTCAGGCAGGGCGGGTTAAAATTGCGCAGACCTCGGTTCCGATTCGGACGAATGAGGAGCTGCGCCCTTCCAGGCTGTTTAAAAGTATCCCGAGTTATATCAAAAAGTCAGTGGTCACAATCTTGCGGGCGTATATTATGTATTCTCCGCTGAAAACGTTTTCGATTATTTCCGTGATTCCGTTCGCAGCGGGACTTATTCTCGGAATCCGCTTCCTGGTATTTTTCTTTACCGGGCACGGGAATGGCCATATGCAGTCCCTGATTCTCTGTGCGATTCTGATCATGATGGGTTTTATGACCTTTGTGATTGGCCTGCAGGCAGATCTGATCGCAAAGAATCGAAAGCTTCTGGAGGACATCCAGTATCATGTGCGGCACATTGACTATGATAAGCTGCCCCAGGAGCGTAAGGATTCTTCGGATGCGAAATAGTATTAAGAAAAAGTTCAGAGGAATAACATGCGAAATTTTCTGACATCAGATAAAAATCAGGAGCGGTCAGCGATTGTGTGGAATGCTTTTTCTGCCATGATGAATTCGTTTCAGACAACGATTCTGCTGATTGTGTTGACAAGAGCGGGTACCGATGCGGACTCCGGAATTTTTGTCATCGCCTATGCGGTGGGAAATCTCATGCTGCAGGTGGGAAAGTATGGCATCCGGCAGTTTCAGGTCACAGATACGGCGGAGACCTATTCTTTCCGGGATTACGTGGCTGCCCGTGGGTTTACCGTTGGCCTGATGCTTCTTGCAAGCGTTGGCTATGCGGGATATACCTGCCTGTCCGGACGGTATACGCCGCAGAAAGCGGCAGTTGTATTGCTGATCTGCCTGGTGAAAGCAGTGGAAGCATTTGAGGATGTCATTCACGGCAGACTGCAGCAGCTTGGACGGCTGGATATTGCCGGGCGTATTCTGGGAATCCGGCTGTTTCTGTACATTGTGCTGTACGCGCTGATCTTTCTGGAAACCGTGGATTTATGGCTGACGAGCCTGCTTTCCCTGCTGATTACACTGGTACTTGCCCTTGTTATGAATGGGAGCGTGCGCGGGTATCTGTCTCTGCAAAAAAAGCTTCCGTCCGGCAGCACCCAAACAGGACAGAGGTCTGTGAACCGCGTCGGGAGCCTGCTTGCAGCCTGTGCTCCTCTGTGTGTCAGCGCCTGCCTGAATATGTATGTGGCGAACGCGCCCAAATATATCATCGATTCGGTGGTGAGTGCGCAGGAGCAGACTGCGCTGAATATTGTATTTATGCCGGTTTTTGTGATTGCTCTGCTCGGTAATTTTATTTTCCAGCCGATTCTGAAGAGGCTGGGGCTTCTGTGGCATGAGAAACGATACCGGGACTTTCGCGGAATCACAGGACGTCTTGCAGGAGCGGTGGTGCTGTTGACCGCGGGAATTGCTTTTGCGGGATACTGGCTGGGGCTTCCTGTGCTGGAACTGATTTATGGGGTGAACCTGTCCGCTTACCGTGTGATTCTCGTCGTATTCATCCTGGATGGAGGAATCATAGCGATGCATAATCTGCTGATTCTGGTTATCACGATTATGCGGCGCCAGAGCCGGATGATTTATGGCTATGCTGCTGCGGCACTCGCCCTGTTTCTCTTTGGAACATCCATTCTGAAACGCTCTGGAATTCTGGCGTTGTGTCTGTATTTTACATTGGTGTTAGCTCTGTTGATGCTGTATTTTCTGCTTCTGGTCTGCCGGGGATATCAGGAGAGGAGAAAGGAGCGCGGAAAATGAAGGAACCGGATAACCAGAGAGTTCTTTTTATTACGACAAAAAATACGGACTATATACGCAACACGCAGGAAATCTCGCTTTTGTCAGAGTCAGCAGCACAGCTGACGGTGATCGGCAGTAAGAGCGGCAGCTATGTGCGGCGGCTGGCATTTGTGTATATGCATCTGCTTTTCTGCTCCATGAAGCGGTATGATATGGTGTTTATCGGATTTTCCCCGCAGCTGATTCTGCCGTTCTGGAGATGGAAATTCCGACAAAAGACGGTGGTGATTGATTTTTTCATTTCCGTCTATGATACAATGGTATGTGATCGGAAAAAATTCCGGGATGGCAGCTTCCTGGCTCGTATCTGTCACTGGCTGGATCAAAGAACGCTTCGAGGAGCGGATGCCTGCATCTGTGATACGAATGTGCATGGAGATTATTTTTCTGCGGAGTTTGAAGTGCCGCGGGAGCTTTTTCATACCCTGTATCTGGATGCGGACAGGTCCATTTATTACCCGCGAAAAGCGCAAAAGCCTGAAGAGGCGCAGGGCCGCTTTGTGGTTTTGTATTTTGGCAGCGTTCTGCCGCTGCAGGGAGTGGATGTGATTCAGGACGCGATGCATCTTCTGGCAGAGGATGCGCGCTTTTTCTTCTATTTCATCGGACCGGTGTCTGAGCGGATGACAGCCTCAAATATTCGCTATATAGACTGGCTCTCTCAGGAGCAGCTGGCCGGGTATATTGCGTTCGCGGATCTGTGTCTGGCGGGGCACTTTAACGCCGGGATTGAAAAGGCAAAACGCACGATACCGGGGAAAGCGTATATTTACCGTGCAATGGATAAGCCGATGATTCTGGGAGATAACCCGGCCAACCGGGAGCTGTTTGATGAAAGCACGGAAGGCATCTATTTTGTGCCGATGGGCGACGCGCGGGCGCTTGCAGATCGGATCGTGGAAATTTATGACGGGAAACGGCCGAAAGAACCAGGAGGAAATTAATTGGCAAGAGGGAAGAACAATACGGTTATACCAAAATACAAATGGCTCACCGCTGTCGCGGTGGTCGCAGCTGCCGCATGGTATCTTTGGCGGATCAGCGGCATGGAGCTGGAGCTTTCAGTGTCTGATGCACACCCGCTGCGGCTGGCAATCCTTTTAGGCATTCTGTTTCTGATCCCGGTCTGCGCCTGCATTATGACACCGGAAGGCGGCCAGGCGGCGAGATGGCTGTGCCTGTTTGTGTATGCCTTTCTTTTCCTCTATTCGCTCTTTCAGATGTCTTATTATGAGAATTACGTGGGAAGAACGCCGGATGAAATGCAGCACATATCCTATATTGCCTATCTGGAAGAAACCGATGTGCTGATTCCGGATTTTACGGAAATGAGAAGCGGTACGCTTTTTTCTGAGATCAGTGCGAAGGAAGATGTCTGGAGGATCGACTGGACGAATGAAGAGGTAAATTATTTAGGACACCCGCCTTTGTATTACCAGATTATGAGACTGGCGAACGCCATTCACTTCGAGAGCGACGGGACAGTCTGTGTGGTCAATATTGCCCGCTTGCGACGATTTAGTATGGGAATCGCGGCGCTCGCTCTATTGCTGATTTTTTACATTGGCTTTACCAGACTGGATCCGAGCAGGCCCTGTCTGCATCTTCTGTATGCGATGATTACTACCAGCGTACCCATGATGCTTTATGGAGCAGTGGGAATTTCAAACGATACGCTGGCGCTGCTGACGGTGACGGTTTATTTTCTGGGAATTCTGCGGTTTGTGGAGCAAAAACGGGATTGGAAAACCTATTTTCTGATCGCGGTGGGTGTGACAGCTTCCCTGCTGACCAAGACGACGGCGGGTCTGATGACTGTACTTGCCAGTGTGCTGGTCATTGTGAGTTCTCTGGTGCGCGAGAAAAGCTGGAAGCGTCTGTTCCGTAAAAGCTTTTTCCTGACCCTGCCTGTCTATCTCCCGGCGGTTCTGTATTTTCTGTATATTTATAAAATATATGGAACGTTCCAGCCCTCGCTGGCCAATTTTGTCTCCGAGGAATATTACCAGAACTCCTCTTTTTATGTGCAGGAGGAGGAACGGGCAGTGATGACGCTGTATCAGTATTTTCTTTATTATAAGAGAGAATTTTTCGGCTCCTGGAGCGGGATAGCCAGCCATATTGCCCTATATAAGCCGACCCGGCTGTATTCCCCGGATCGAATTGCGCTGTTGTCTGTCTGGGTGATTCCGGCAGTTTCCGCCATTTTCCCGGGCTGGAAAAGGGATCGCAGGGGAAGGGCCTGCTCCGGGCTGTATATCGCCGCCCTGCTTGTGGCTGCATTGCAATTTGTAAGCGCGGCAAGGGGATTTTATTCCCGTGGGTATATGGGGGGATTTCAGAGCCGGTATTATATCTGTGTGATTGCGGCATTTGCTCTTTCCATCACCAGACTGCTGGAGAAGGGGCTGACAAATCGCCGGCCACCCTCTGCCGGCACGCGTTCGGAAAACAGCAGCATACCGGCAGATGGGCAGAGGCTGCAAAGCATTCTTTTCGTACTTGTGATTGTCTTTATCCTGCTGCTGTTCTATGAGAATTTTATTTATTTTCTGCTGCATTTTACGGAGTATCTGACGTAAGGAGCTGTTGCAGAACTGCACAGCCGGATACGTGAATCGCCGGCCCTGAAAGCCAGGCTGCTGCCTGATAACGTTGGAGTGTGAATGGGATGAAGGATAACCGGGTTTTGAAAGGAAAAAGGATAAAAAACAGAAAAGAGATCACAGCGGCGACACTGGTTTCCGCAGTCTTTCTGGGCGTGCTCGCAGGACAGTTAACGGTGCCGGTGATCAGTGATGAGACGGTGACGATGGCGAATGCGGCCTGGGTCACCGGCAGAGACTGGAGCCTGATGATTGCACACCTGGGCGGGCCATATTATCGCTTTGTCCAGGCGCTGATGACCGTGCCGCTGTTTGCTTTTCTGGATGATCCGGCTGCGATTTACCGTATTTCCATGATTCTTCAGGCTCTGATACACGTGACGACGGTGCCGGTGGTCTATCGGATCTGCCGCAGGCATCTGCATATGTCCTCTGCCGGACTTGCCGCTCTGCTTGGCATGGCGGTGTGCTTCGTACCATCGATTGCCCTGTATGTTCTCTATTACCGGGGAGATTACCTGCTCTGTGTGCTGCCATGGTATGTGCTTCTGTTCCTGCTTGAGACAGTTCGCGCCGTCGAAGAAGGAAGAAAGGGGAGGAGAATTCTTTTTTCTTTGCTGGCTGTTCTGTGCTGCGCGCTGGCCTATATGGCACATACCCGAGGGATTGTGCTGATTCTGGCACTTGTGATCTGCGCGGGAATCCTGTGGCTCCTGACCAGGCAGAAGTCTCTTCACTGGCCGGTGTGCATTGGTGCAGCAGCAGTGTCAGTCCTGGTGGATCAGAAAATCTCCGGAACGCTCAAACAGGCGCTATATTCCTTAAGCGGAGTAAATTCCAATGCCTTTGAATCCACGGACATGGGCGGATATCTGAACATTTTTTCGGCACAGGCGCTGAAAGATCTTCTTATGCTCTGCCTTTCCTGGCTGAATACACTGGTGGTCACAACGCAGGGACTGGTATTGATTGGCGGCGTGGCTCTGGTGGTTTTTTGCCGGAAGCTGGGGAAAGAACCGCGGAAGGGGCGTTTTTCTGTGTATTCGGACGGCTCTCTGGCGGAAAGGGAGGGAGCGGATGCTTTGCCGACGCAAGCCCCGGTGATCCGGCTCGAGGAAAAAATCACAGCGTTGTTTACGTTTCTGGTTTTTTCCGGGTACTATGCGGTGGGGGCATTATATTTTAAGGGTACCTATCTATCCCTGGCGACCGGCGAGCTGACCAGGCGTTCAGACCGTCTGCTGTATGACCGGTATTCTGTATGCGGGGCAGGGATGCTGGTGTTTTTTGCCCTGTATGTACTTTGCTGTCACCGCGAGTGGCTGACCGGGAAAGTCCGGATTGTATGTATCGTGCTGGCAGCGGCACTTTTTGCTCTTTTCCTGTTGAAATTTCTGCCGATTGTGGTAAAATATCCTGGGTATGTGTATAATACCATCACACTGAATACCTTCCAGATCATCCATAAACCCGCCAAAATTCTTTCCGGTATGAAATATGGCAGGACGGCACTGATAGCGGCCTGTCTGCTGGGGCTGGGGCTGATGGCGGCGGTGCTGCTGGTGTCGATGTTTCGAAAAAAGCGGATGCCGTTTGCGCTTCTTGTACTGGTACTGCTCAGTGACCTGCTGCTGATTCTGGTGAATTACGGAAAAGTCCGCAAGGCTTCTGACGATTATGTCTGTCAGGCAACGCAGGAGGTGACAGCTTTTTTACAGGAGATGGAGGATGCGGTTCCGGAGGAATATCCGTATGTATTAAAGGGAGGCCTTTCCGGTGTGAAAATCCAGTATTACCAGTCTCAGCTGATGGATTATCAGCTGTTTGGGAAAAAACAGGAGGAAGCGCTCGGGCTGACCGATTATTTTATCATCAGTAAGCAGGGGGATATTGATCTGACCTGGTATGAAGAGGATTATTATCTCTTTGCGGATTTTGATTATGAGAACGCCGGATATGATATTGTGTACGTAAAAGGGGAAGCACTGGCCGAACGTCTGGAGGAGCTTGGTTACACGATGATCCGGTATATTCCGGAGAACCAGGAATGATATTTTGTAACAATTCAGAACAATGCGGCCTGCTGGTCTGATCAGACGACATTGGTAACAATTCAGAACAGCACCGAAAGGAAAACAGTTGTCATGATTTCAACAGGAGGAGACAGGAATATGAACAATGTAAAAATAGCGGTAGCAGGTACAGGATATGTCGGTTTAAGCCTGGCGGTACTGCTCGCACAGAACAACCAGGTGACGGCCGTGGATGTTGTTCCGGAAAAGGTGGAGCTGATCAATCATCGGAAATCACCGATTCAGGATGACTATATTGAAAAATATCTGGCGGAGAAGGAGCTGAATCTGACGGCGACGCTGGACGCGCAGAGCGCCTACCGGGACGCGCAGTTTGTGGTGATCTGCGCACCGACCAATTATGACTCCCGTACGCAGAAGTTTGATACGTCGGCAGTGGAGACTGTGATCTCGCTCGTGATGCAGTACAATCCGGAGGCGATTATGATTATCAAATCGACTATCCCGGTCGGATATACCCGATCGGTCCGCGAGAAGACGGGCAGTAAGAATATTCTTTTCAGTCCGGAGTTTTTGCGGGAGTCGAAGGCTCTTTATGATAATCTGTACCCGTCTCGTATTATTGTCGGTACGGATATGGAGGATGAGCGTCTGGTAAATGCGGCGCATATCTTTGCCGGTCTGCTGCAGGAGGGCGCGATCAAAGAGGACATAGATACGCTTTATATGGGATTTACAGAAGCGGAGGCCGTTAAGCTGTTTGCTAATGTTTACCCAACAAAAAAAGTTTTAAATCTCAGCGTCAGCGCCAGTGGGAAACACATAAATTTGGGGGCAAAATACGGCGTTAAACGCCGAGTGAGCTAAAACTTCTATGGTAGACGATTTGTTGGGTAGACCTATGGTAATGAATGTTTCGTAGCTATGGGAAACGAAACGTAGGGTAGACATGGGTATTGAGACTAATCAATGATAAGATTTGGGTTTGTTGAAGTATTACAAATGGAGATTAGATTGAGGAATGGTTGTTTGTAATAAATGCACAAGAAATCGGAGAAAAACGGCTGAAACTTTTTTGTAGGGTAAGCCTATCCGAAGATATGAACAGCTATTAGCTGCATTAAAACAGTATTGATTTTAAAACTTTTTTTGTTGGGTAGACCTGTTAGCAGAAGTGGAGCTGAAACTTTTCTTGTTGGGTAGACCTGTCAGAAGATATGGAGAATTAAAACTTATTTTGTTTGGTAGGGACGGAATAACTCTTCCATCATATAGGTGAGTGAGCGAATATGAAACTTTTTTCGTAGGGTAAACCCAGTTTAGAGTTTCATAAAGTGGATGAGGGACACAGGCGAGAGTATGAACACAGGCTGTTTGGATAGATAGGACTGTGTTTGACACAGTTTATATAGAAGAAACTTATACGAGGAGATAGTGAAGATAGTTATGAGTAATTGCAAAATTGCTGTTGCCGGAACTGGATATGTGGGATTAAGCCTTGCTGTGCTGTTGGCACAGCATAACAC
Source organism: Lachnospiraceae bacterium (assembly GCA_021200475.1). Classification (GTDB taxonomy): domain Bacteria; phylum Bacillota; class Clostridia; order Lachnospirales; family Lachnospiraceae; genus Choladousia. The sequence goes on along the minus strand of JAJQGP010000029.1, from coordinate 2,369 downwards.
AGTCACAGCGGTTGATATTGTGGCTGACAAGGTTGAGAAAATCAATAAACGGATTAGCCCCATCCAGGATGATTACATAGAGAAATATCTGGCAGAGAAGGAGCTTGACCTGACCGCCACACTGGATGGAAAGGCTGCTTATTCTTCTGCTGATTTTGTGATAATAGCAGCTCCAACAAATTACGACAGTAAAACACAGCATTTTGATACATCCGCAGTTGAGAACGTGATTGAGCTAGTTATTAAATACAACCCAGACGCAATTATGGTCATCAAGTCGACCATTCCTGTGGGCTATACGGCGAGTGTTAGAGAAAAATATCACTGCGATAACATCATATTCAGTCCTGAGTTCTTAAGGGAAAGCAAGGCTCTGTATGACAACCTCTATCCGTCCCGCATTATTGTCGGCACGGATGTGGAGAACGCACGTCTTGTTAAAGCGGCTAACACATTTGCTGCTCTTCTGCAGGAAGGTGCAATCAAGGAGAATATCGATACTCTCATCATGGGCTTTACCGAAGCGGAAGCAGTAAAACTTTTTGCAAACACATATCTGGCCTTGCGGGTCTCCTACTTCAATGAACTCGACACATATGCTGAGATGAAGGGGTTGAACACACAGCAGATTATCGAAGGAGTTTGTCTCGATCCGAGAATCGGTTCTCACTATAACAATCCGAGTTTCGGCTACGGCGGATATTGCCTGCCGAAAGACACAAAGCAGCTCCTCGCTAATTATGCAGATGTGCCGGAGAACCTTATCCAGGCAATCGTAGATAGTAACAGAACCAGAAAGGATTTCATTGCTGACCGGGTTTTACATATGGCCGGGTACTATGACTACTACAACCGCGGAGATTACGAAGCCGTGGCTGAGAAGTCCTGTGTGATTGGTGTGTACCGGCTCACTATGAAGAGTAATAGTGACAACTTCCGTCAGAGTTCTATACAGGGAGTCATGAAAAGGGTGAAAGCTAAAGGCGCAACTGTGATTATATATGAGCCAACGCTTGAAGACGGGAGTACGTTCTTTGGAAGTCTCGTTGTGAACGACTTGGAGAAGTTTAAGGAACAGTCACAGGCGATTATTGCTAATCGATATGATAGTTGCCTGGACGATGTGGAAGAGAAAGTATATACGAGAGATTTGTTCAGAAGAGACTAATTTGTAGAGGGGAATACGAGTCATGAAAGGAATCATTCTTGCAGGAGGTTCAGGCACCCGCCTATACCCATTAACAAAGGTTACATCGAAGCAATTACTTCCGATTTATGATAAGCCGATGATTTATTATCCGATGTCGGTTCTTATGAACGCTGGTATTCGGGACATTCTTATCATCTCCACACCACAGGATACTCCTCGCTTCGAGGACTTGCTTGGCGATGGTCACCAGTTCGGAGTGAAGCTGTCCTATGCAGTACAGCCTTCTCCAGATGGTCTGGCGCAGGCATTCATCATAGGTGCGGACTTCATCGGTGAGGAAACCGTGGCTATGGTACTGGGGGATAACATTTTCGCTGGTCATGGCTTGAAGAAGAGACTGAAAGCAGCTGTGGAAAATGCCGAGAACGGCAAGGGAGCCACAGTATTTGGATATTATGTGGATGATCCTGAGAGATTCGGCATTGTTGAGTTCGACCAGGATGGCAAGGCTGTGTCGATTGAAGAGAAGCCAGAACATCCGAAGAGCAATTACTGTGTAACTGGCTTGTATTTCTACGATAACCGTGTTGTTGAATATGCAAAGAATCTGAAACCGTCAGCAAGAGGAGAACTGGAAATCACAGATTTAAACCGCATCTACCTTGAGAAAGGGGATTTGAATGTGGAATTACTCGGTCAGGGATTCACTTGGCTTGATACAGGTACACATGAGTCTTTAGTAGATGCCACGAACTTTGTGAAGACCGTCGAGCAGCACCAGCACAGGAAAGTGGGCTGCCTGGAAGAAATCGCATATCTGAACGGTTGGATTAGCAAAGAAGATGTACTGGCTGTGTATGAGGTGCTGAAGAAAAACCAGTACGGTCAGTATCTGAAAGATGTATTAGACGGAAAATATCTGGATGTGCTGCACTGAGAACCAGATGCACACGGATTTTATATAGAAGAGGTACAAAGAAATGGTAATCATCGTAACCGGCGGAGCCGGATTCATAGGCTCAAATTTTGTATTCCATATGCTTGATACATATCCCGACTATCGCATTATCTGTTTAGATAAGTTGACATATGCGGGAAATTTGTCGACCCTTGCACCTGTGATGGACAATCCGAACTTCAGATTTGTGAAAGCGGATATCTGTGACAGGGATGCAGTATATAAACTTTTTGAAGAAGAAAAACCTGATATTGTGGTCAA
>JAJQGP010000005.1 GCA_021200475.1 Lachnospiraceae bacterium | reverse complement strand
AGCTTTCTGAAGCGGAGCTGGCGATTGGCGATTTTGTCGCGGCGATGGCAGTGGATAATATTACGATGAAAGCGCTCAAGGATTTCTTCCGCAAACGTACGGGGCAGCGTCCGGAGCAGGTATTTTCATTTTCTTCTCAGTATAAATACAGCGGGGCTGTTTTTGAGGGTGTGAGTTATGTGCTGGGAGCTCCGGAGGTTGTGCTGCGGGAAAGCTATGCGGGTTTTGCACCATCGATTGAGCGGTACAGCCGGCAGGGATTTCGTGTGCTGGTGTTTGCACGGTACCAGGGAACACTAAACGGTGGAGCGCTGAACATGCCGGCAGATCCGATTGCCATGATTCTGCTGGCAAATCCGGTCCGGCCAAATGCGGCAGAGACATTTTCTTATTTTGAAGAACAGGGTGTGGAGATCAAAGTGATTTCAGGCGATAATCCTGTGACGGTTTCCGAAGTGGCCAGGGAAGCCGGCATCGCAAATGCGGAGCAGTATGTGGATGCGTCTACGCTTTACGAGGAAGAAGAAGTGCGTGCTGCCGCTCTGCACTATACCGTGTTCGGACGAGTCTCACCGGAACAGAAGCAGATTCTGGTAAGTGCGTTAAAAGATGCCGGTCATACCGTGGCGATGACAGGAGATGGTGTGAATGACATCCTGGCACTTAAGGAAGCGGACTGCAGCGTTGCCATGGCTTCCGGAAGTGATGCTGCTGCGCAGGTATCGCAGCTGGTGCTTTTGGAATCGGATTTTTCCAGAATGCCATCCGTTGTGGCAGAGGGACGCCGTGTGGTAAACAACATTGAGCGGACTGCCAGCCTGTTTCTGGTAAAAAATATCTTCTCGATCTGTATGTCCATCCTGTCGATTATCTTTACAGTGAATTATCCGCTGGAACCGTCACAGATTTCACTGATCAGTATGTTTACGATCGGGATTCCGGCGTTTGTGATGTCGCTGGAGAGGAATACAGAGCGCATCCAGGGACATTTTCTGAGCAACGTCCTGTTCAAGGCTCTGCCCGGCGGTCTGACGGATTTCTTTGTCATCAGCGGCCTGTATCTGTTTTGCGTACAGTTTGGTGTAAATGAAAACGATCTGGCCACGGCCTGTACGATTGTACTGGCAATTGTGGGACTGATGGTTCTTTATCAGATTGCGTCGCCTATGACAAGATTCCACTGGATGCTCTGGTTTGCGATGGCGCTCGGCCTGATTTACTGCATGATCTTTATGCGCAATATTTTTGCAATTACCAGCATTTCCAAAAACTGTATGATGCTGCTTGTGATTTTCGCGATCATTACAGAACCGACCTTCCGCTATCTGAGCCTCTTGATTAAGAAGCTGTCGGGTCTTTACGCCAGCCACAGGACAAAAAAGAAAACAGCGTAAAAATGTAGTGGATTTTACGGCCTTTTATGGTATAATATGCTCGATAAAAAACGGACGGAAGGAAAGGGAGAAGCACGATGAAAAGAGTACTTTTGAAATTAAGCGGTGAAGCGCTTGCGGGCGATAAGAAGACCGGTTTTGATGAGCCGACAGTCACGAAGGTTGCTTTGCAGGTGAAGACGCTTTCCGGGCAGGGGATGGAGATTGGCATAGTGATCGGCGGCGGTAATTTCTGGCGCGGACGCTCCAGTGAACACATAGATCGTACGAAAGCGGATCAGATTGGTATGCTGGCGACGGTGATGAATTGCATTTATGTATCAGAGATTTTCCGCTCGGTCGGATTAAAGACTGCGGTGATGACACCGTTTGCCTGTGGTACGTTTACCGAATTATTCAGTAAAGACAAGGTAAATGAGTACTTCGCGGAAGGAACGGTTGTATTCTTTGCCGGAGGAACCGGGCATCCTTATTTTTCTACGGACACAGCGACCGTACTGCGCGCCATTGAGATTGAGGCAGAGACGATCCTGCTGGCGAAGTCGGTGGATGGGGTGTATGACAGTGACCCGAAGGATAATCCGGACGCGAAGAAATACCATGAGATTTCGATACAGGAAGTGATCGACCGGCAGCTTGGAGTGGTAGATATGACTGCCTCGATTCTCTGCAAGGAGAACCGGATGCCGATGCTTGTCTTTGGTCTGAATGAGGAGAACAGCATTGTAAATACGGTAAACGGTACACTGGATGGCACGCGCGTGACGGTGTGAGCGCGCAAAGATGGATTCAGCACAGAATCATGCCGGAATAATTTCTGTTTTACAAAATCGCAGGATTACGACAATCCGACAGCAGACGCTGTTACATAATGATAGAAAGGGACAATATCATGAATGAGAGAATTGCACCATATGATGAGAAGATGACAAAGACTTACAACAATCTGCTTGAGGAGTTTGGCACGATTCGCGCCGGACGTGCGAATCCGAATGTCCTGAGCAAGATTCGCGTGGATTATTATGGCACGCCGACGCCGCTGCAGCAGATTGGCAATATTACGGTTCCGGAGCCGAGGGTGCTTCAGATTCAGCCATGGGAGGCTTCTATGGTGAAAAAAATTGAAAAGGCAATCATGACATCAGATCTGGGAATTCACCCTTCCAATGATGGGCGTGTGATCCGCCTGATCTTTCCGGAGCTGACAGAGGAACGCAGAAAGGATCTTGTAAAGGATATTAAAAAGAAGGGCGAGGGTGCTAAGGTTGCGGTTCGCAACATTCGCCGGGACGCGAATGATACCTTCAAAAAACTCGGCAAAACAGAGATTTCCGAAGATGAAGTGAAGGACCTGAACGATGAGATTCAGAAGCTGACGGATAAATACATTAAGGACATTGACAAAGCGATTGACGAAAAGTCAAAAGAGATCCTTACGGTATAAGCTTATACGGAGAGAATGGAAGAGGTGAGGAGTAGGAAAGCGCTCGCCGCCTCTTTCTTATCCGGCAGGAAAGCTTTCTGCGCTTTCCTGCCGCAGATTTTAAACTTTGAGGGTGAAGTTATGGTTATTCCACAGCATGTAGCGATTATTTTAGATGGAAACGGACGCTGGGCGAAGAGTAAGGGCATGCCGCGCAGCTATGGTCACGTGAAGGGGGCGCAGAACCTTGAGGTGATTTGTGAGGACGCATGGAAGATTGGCATCAAATACCTCACGGTTTATCTTTTTTCCACGGAGAACTGGAAGCGGTCGAAAGAGGAAGTGGATTCCCTGATGAAGCTGTTCCGCCGATATACAAAGACCTGCATCAAAACTGCGCGCGACAATGACATGAAAGTACGTGTTCTGGGAGATCCGAGGGCACTGGAACCGGATCTGCAGAAGAGTCTTGTAGAACTGGTCGAGTCGTCTAAGAATAATAATGGTCTGAACTTTCAGATCGCGATCAATTATGGGAGCCGTGACGAGATTGTACGCGCGGTTCGCAGACTTGCCACAGACTGTGTGGACGGGAAGCTTGCCGTCGCAGATATCACGGAAGAGCGGTTTTCCGGATATCTGGACACGGCTGGGGTGCCGGATCCGGATCTGCTGATTCGCACCAGTGGAGAGCTTCGCCTGTCGAATTATCTGATGTGGCAGCTCGCCTATACGGAGTTTTATTTCACGGACGTGCCATGGCCGGATTTTACAAAAGAGGAGCTGTTAAAGGCGATTGAAAAGTACAATAGCCGTGACCGCAGATACGGCGGTGCATGACGGGAATGTATACATATTCCTCACATCTTTTAAAGCAGAAACAATGGAAATGTCCGGGAGAGGCCTCAGCGCTCCCGGAAGGAAAGGAAGCACAGGTATGTTTCGAACAAGGTTAATCAGCGGAATTGTCCTGGTGGCGATTGCCCTGGCAGTGATTCTATCAGGAGGAGCGGTTCTGGCAGCGACTTTGCTGGTGATTTCTCTCATCGGGATGAATGAGCTTTACCGGGCACTGAACGTGGAGGATCAGAAGATTTCTCCGCTCGCTCTGGTCTGCTACCTCGGTTGTGTCATTTATTACCTGTTGGTATTTTTGAACCTCAGTGCATATACTATGACAGTGACGCTGGCGATATTGATTCTTGTGATGACGGTTTACGTTTTTACGTATCCGCGTTATTGTACGGATCAGGTGACAGGCGCGTTTTTTGGATTTCTCTATGTCGCGGTGATGCTCTCCTGTATTTATGAGCTGCGCGCGCTGGAGCACGGAGTCTGGTTGGTCTGGCTGATTTTCCTTGCTTCCTGGGGCAGTGATACCTGTGCCTACTGTGTGGGAATGCTGATTGGCAGGCACAAGATGACGCCGAAGCTTAGTCCAAAAAAGTCAGTGGAAGGCGGCATTGGCGGCGTGGCCGGCGCGGCGCTTCTTGGCGGGATTTATGCCAGGGTGATTGCCGGGCGTCTGGGTGCAGAGCCGATGCAGCTGGTTTTATCTTTCGCTGTCATCTGCGCAGTCGGTGCCCTGATTTCAATGGTAGGAGATCTGGCGGCCTCTGCGATTAAACGCAACCATGACATCAAAGATTATGGCAGGCTGATCCCCGGACATGGCGGGATACTGGATCGGTTTGACAGTGTGATTTTTGTAGCTCCGGTGATTTATTATCTGGCACAGGCATTTGTGTGAATCCGTAGTACTATATCACTTTGTTGTTGAATTATGTTGCAGGGGACAAACGGTCAGGAATGGAACGCCTGCGTTCCGATTCATGATGGAAATGCAGATACCGTGTAATGCCATGAACGATCATGAGACACGAGAAAGAAATACGAAAGGATAGTTTAGACATGAAAACGATAGCGATACTGGGGTCAACCGGCTCCATTGGCACGCAGACGCTTGATGTCGTGCGCGCGAATGGAGATATTCGTGTAGCGGCACTTAGCGCTGGAAAGAATATCACTCTTTTGGAGCAGCAGATTCGGGAATTTCATCCTCGCATCGCTTGTATATGGTCGGAAGAGGACGCGAAAACACTGCGGACAAAGGTAGCGGATCTTCCCGTGGAGGTTCTCTGCGGCATGGACGGTCTCAATGCGGTGGCTGTCTGCGAGGAGGCGTCTGTTCTGGTGACCGCGATTGTCGGGATGATTGGGATCGTACCGACAATCGCAGCGATTAAAGCGGGAAAGGATATCGCACTGGCCAATAAAGAGACTCTGGTGACCGCCGGGCATCTGATTATGCCGCTTGCTGCGCGCTGTGGGGTGAAAATTCTGCCGGTAGACAGTGAACACAGCGCAATTTTCCAGTGCCTGAACGGGGAGCGGCAGAATCCGATTGACAAAATTCTTCTGACTGCGTCCAGCGGACCTTTTCGGGGGAAAAGCTATGAGGAATTGAAAACGGTCCGCGTAGAGGACGCATTGAAGCACCCGAATTGGGCTATGGGACAGAAGATTACGATTGACTCTGCGTCTATGGTGAATAAGGGACTTGAAGTGATGGAGGCCCGCTGGCTTTTTGGCGTTTCTCTTGATCAGATACAGGTTGTTTTGCAGCCGCAGAGTATCATCCATTCGATGGTGCAGTTTACGGACGGCGCGGTTATGGCCCAGCTTGGCACGCCGGATATGAAGCTGCCAATTCAGTATGCTCTTTACTATCCGGAGCGCCGCTTCCTTGCGGGAGAGCGTCTTGATTTTGCAAAAATCAGCAGTATTACATTTGAAAATCCGGATCCGGATACCTTTCCCGGACTGCAATACGCATATGAGGCGGCGCGCACGGGCGGCTCCATGCCGACGGTATTTAATGCGGCGAATGAGCGTGCGGTCAGCCTGTTTTTACATCGGAAAATCGGGTTTACGGATATTTATGAGATGATAAGAGACTGTATGGATCACCACACCGTTATTCCGGACCCGGATGTCACACAGATTCTTGATACAGAACAGAGCGTGTACGAGCGGATTCAGTCACGTTTTTAGAAAAAAGGAAGGCAGGTGCCATATTGAGTATTCTGATTGCGCTGATTGTTTTCAGCCTGATTATTATCATACATGAGCTGGGGCATTTTCTGCTTGCGAAAGCGAACGGAATCACAGTGCTGGAGTTTTCTCTCGGCATGGGGCCGCGGATTCTGAGCCATCAGAAGGAAGGAGGCACACGCTATTCGCTGAAGCTCCTTCCATTTGGCGGCTCCTGTGCGATGCTTGGCGAAGACGGGGAAGATGCCAGTGCAAAAGAGGAAGGGTCTTTTCAGAGTAAGTCTGTCGGCGCGCGGATTTCTGTCGTCGCTGCCGGGCCAATCTTCAATTTTATCCTTGCTTTTGTTCTTTCCATTTTTATTGTTGGTTCAATTGGGTATGACCCGGCCGTTGTCCTTGGCGTCACGGAGGGTTACCCGGCTTGGGAGGCCGGCCTGCAGGAGGGTGATGTCATCACGCGGATGAACGGAAAGCGGATTCGTCTTTACCGACAGTTTTACAATTATATTTACTTTCATTCGGGCGAGACGATCACCTTCGAGTACGAACGGGATGGCGAGACGGCTGCTGTGACGATTTCTCCGATGCTGACGGACAGTGGATATAAATTCGGCATCTCCGGCAGTACAAACTACCGTTACAAAACCGGACCGCTGCAAACCATTTATTACAGTGCTTATGAGGTTTACTACTGGATTGACACGACTCTGCAAAGCCTGAACCTTCTGATCCACGGCGGTGTCACACTGAACGACATGTCCGGTCCGGTCGGTGTCGTCAGCACGATATCAGAGACTTATGAGGAAAGCAAGTCGGACGGCGCCTTTTATGTGTGGCTGAATATGCTGAACATCGCAATCCTGCTGAGCGCGAACCTGGGTGTCATGAACCTGCTGCCTCTTCCGGCGCTGGATGGAGGGCGCCTGGTATTCCTTTATATAGAAGCCATCCGTCGAAAGCGGGTTTCCCCGGAGCTCGAGGCGCGTGTCCATTTTGTTGGTCTGATGGCGCTGATGGTATTGATGGTTGTGGTCATGTTTAATGATGTACTGAAGATTGTGAAATAAAGGAAGAACCGCATGTGAAGCAGGTTTTCACTTTCCATCTGAAAAGCAGAATATTTTTTGACAATGAAACGGGTGAAGAACATATGTTCCTCACCCGTTTTTTTGCTGAAATGGGTGATGTCAGGAGAAAAAATTGCTGTTATAATCACGGTATCGAACGAAAATCCGGCAGGTCTGTCTGCTGGATTGCGAAGAAAATTCCAGGAGGCAGAAAAGGGAAAGGAGAATGCAATGAAGCCAGTTGCGAAGAGTGCCGTTTAACTGAAAAAACGACCGTTTAACTGAAAACTATTGTTTTTCAAAAAAGCAAGTGCTATGATCCGGAATGAAGTATATTCAGAAAAAGACAGAAGGGCGCGGTGACAGTCCGTTCCGCGTCCGAAGCAGAGGAAGCTTCTACAAAATACAGTTCTTATCGGAGGAAAGCAAAAAGAAAGGAGAGAAAGTATTATGAAGAAGAAAAGAAGCAGCCGCATACTTGCGGCAATCCTGACAGCTTCTCTGGTCTTCCAGCAGGTGGGTATTACCACGATCGCGGATGAGACAGAGATGACCCTACAGTCTGAGACGGCGGCGGAAGTGACGTTGTCAGATGAGGTTGAAACACAGGAAACCACTGCACCAGAGGCGAGTACCTCTGCGAGCAGTGAGGAGACCACTGCGTCTGCAGAGACCACGGCAGTGACGGAAGAGGATACCCTGGCTGGCGATGACTCCGAGACAGTGGAAGAGACCACTGGCACGGAATCGGGGGCAGCTGTTCCTGGTGAGACAATCACGGATGGAGAAACAGATGCAGCCAGTGAAACAGAGGAAGACACCATAAATGCTTCCGAATCCGAGTCTTCTGCTGAGGGTGAGTCTGACGCGGAGCCGGATACGGATGAGGCAGATGAGCCGGATACGGAATCTGAGGCGGACACAGAGGACGTGACCGGGGAGGGGACGGAAGAAGAGACCGAGACGGAAACCGAGACGGAAACCGAGACGGAGACCGAGACCGAGACGGAATCTGAGACAAAGCCGGACACCTTCGTCTGGGAGGATGATGAAAAGACTGTAACAGTGGTCTTAAGCGATCCGGAAGCGCTTCCTCTGGGAGCGGAGCTTGTCGTGGAAGACCTCACAGAAGAGGAATATGCGGCGTACAAAGCGCTGATCATTGAGCAGCAGTTTGCGAATGATGAGACCTACGGGGAAACGGTTGAGGCGCGCACCGCGCTTGCGGAGGTCATTCTGGCGAATCTGGTTCTCTACGATATGCATTTTACATACGAAGAGACGGAGATCGAGCCGGATGCGAATGCGATGACGGTGACGATTGAGAATAAGGAAGCGCTGGATGTGTCATCGGAAGCAGTGGTCGAGCAGGATGGTTACGTGTTCGTTCAGGACGAGAATGCGGAAAGCAGCGTGGTGGCGATCCATGTGGAGGAAACAGCGGAGGAAGAGACGGTAGTTGACGTCACGGATACGGTCGGAACGAACGCAGACGGCGCGGTCACGACAGTAGAGATGACGGTGGAGAGCTTTTCTACCATTGGCTACTATCCGCTTACGGAGTACCAGCAGCTCCCGATCACGGATGATACGCTGATCGACGACTGGGGCGGCAGCTATACCCTGTATTTTCTGCTGAACAACTATAATATTTTTACGAGCGGTAACGCCGTGGCTCAGCATACGGTCGGTGCAGTTGCGGTCGGCGGGACGTCTTCCTTTACCTATGGTATCGGAGCGAGCAACTATGGAACCCATCCGGTGCCGAGCTATTTCCAGGGCGGATTTGTAGAAGGCGGATTTAACAGCTACATTGGCGGAAACGCGCTCTATTTTACCGGCTATGACAGTAATGTTTACTCATGGGCGTATCAGTCCTATGATCTGCGCTTTAACGACGGCGGAACCGGGACGATTGATTCAAATGTTACGCATGACAAGGGATATTTCATTGACTTTGCGGCGGCCATGAGTGCGATTGAAGCTGAAATGAACACTTACGTAAACAGCAGCAGTAATATTACAGTTGATATAACCAACACGGATGCTACGATGGAGGATGATCATTACACCGTTACAACTGACGGCGCTGTAACACTGCAGTCTGGCTATAGCTTTAAGTTTTCAGATCTCGATTCTGTTAGTTCGATTAATATCATAACGAATGGCAGTTCTGACAGCCAGAATGTGAATATCATCAGCGAAGAAAGCGGAACCGTGGTTCTTCCGAAGGTGCATGTGAATGGGTCTGACCCGACTGGATCGGAAAGTGATATCGGCTGCGGTCTGGTGTTTATGCTGCCGAATGCGACGACTGTGGATATCGGTTCAAAATCTAACGGTACGTTCCTAGGCCACGTGGTAGCACCGAATGCCGCGGTTGTTTCTAATGCCAGCGGTAATACGAACGGCAGCTTTATCTGTGCATCCTTTAATGTGCCGAGTATGGAGAACCATATGTGGAGCTATAATGGCAGCCTGATCACATCGGATTCCCATGGATTTACAGCCATGAAGACTCTGGAAGGTGTGGCACCGACGGATTCAGACGATCAGTTCACCTTTACATTATATGAATTTGATGCAGCATCCGGAGAATGGGATAGTCTTCAGACGGCCACAAGTACATATGGAACCGGTCTGGTAAGCTTCAGCGATATTACTTATTCCAGTGCTGCGGATGTAGGAACACACTGGTATCTGATTTCTGAGAATACCGGCGATACCACGAAGTATAACTTCGACACTACTTTGTATCTGGTAAAAGTGGTTGTTACATCGGAGACGACCGGTACAAGCAGTACAAATACTACATATACTGCCACCGCTACCTATTATAAGGCAGCGACAGGAGTGACAGCGTCGGAGCTGATTCAGGGACCCTCGACGTACTCAATAGATACAAGCAAATTGACGGACATAACAAGTGAGCTTTCTTCAGCTGATGCAGAGACCTCTGAGATTTTTACTTTTGCAAATACGACAGTGAAGGGCAGTCTCTGGATCACGAAAAATGTGACGGTAAACGGTGCAGCCACGACGTCCAGCGATGCGGACGGCACCTATACCTTCTATGTAAAGGATGGAAGCGGCAATACCGTGCGAACCGTAGAGATTACGATTACAAACGGCGTGTCGAATACGGTGGAGGTGGCAGGTCTCCCTGTGGGCACCTATACGGTAGAAGAGGATACTTCATTGAATCCGACTGGTATGTCGCTGACGGGAAGTAATAATATCTCTGTTACCGTAACGGAGAATGGTACTGCGGAGGTTTCGACTGCTGCATTTACGAATAACATGGAGAAGGTCGGCAGCCTGAAGATTACAAAGAATGTAACCGTAAATGGAGAACCGACTACGGGAACAGCAGCCGACGGTACCTACACGTTCCAGATTTATTATTATAATGAAACTACCCAGGCGAGTGAGCTGAAGGATACGGTTACGATTACGATCGAAAACGGTCAGTCGAATACCGTGCAGGTGGATAACCTGGCAGAGGGCAAGTATTATATCGTTGAGGTATTATCCTCGAACCCATATGGCATGGAGCTGGTGGGTGACAACAGTATCGTCGTAGAAGTAAAGGAAGAAAATACCGGGGATGCGATTCCGGTAGCATCCTTTACGAATAACCTGACCCAGACCGGCAGCCTGAAGATCACGAAGAACGTGACCGTCAATGGTGAGCCTGCAACGGATTATGACGACCCGACGGTGGCAGACGGCGATTATACCTTCTATATCAGACAGGAGTCGACCGGTATTACGAAAGCGGACCGTACGATTTCTATTACGAACGGTGTCAGCACGACCGAGCAGGTGGATAACCTGGAGCCGGGATGGTACATTGTCAGTGAGTATTTGACCGGAAGTACTGCAGGTATGGCGCTTACAAGCGGAAATAATGTTCGCGTTTATGTATATGGTGATAATAAGAATGATGATGGCGATACCGTCATCAATGTTGCGGAATTTACGAATGACAAGACAGAAATCGGGAGCCTTGCGATCACCAAATCCGTAACCGTAAATGGGGATCCGGCATCGGAGTATGATGACCCGACGGTGGCGGATGGCACCTATACGTTCTATATCGTTGATGAAGAAAATAATGAAGTAGCACGTACGACAGCGGTGATTTTCAATGGGGTATCCTCTACGGTGACAGTCAGCAATCTGGTGCCGGGTACCTACTATGTTTATGAGGAGCTGACCAGCAATCCGACCGGAATGACTTTGACATCTGGAAATAACGGTACTGCTGTGGTGGTTACGGCAAATAATACGGCAGATGTTCCTACCGTGGAATTTGTCAGTAATCTGGAGCAGGTCGGCAGTCTGCAGATTAAGAAGAATGTAACAATCAATGGAGAGAGTCCGGCCGATGCGGAGGATCCGACGGCGGCGGATGGCATCTATACCTTCTATGTTGTGGATCAATCGAATAATGAGGTGGCCAGAAAGACCCTCACGATTCGAAATGGCGAAAGTAATACGGTACAGATTGACAATCTGGAACCAGGCGTATACTACGTCTATGAGTACCTGGCAGGCAATCCGACCGGCGTGACATTGACCTCCGGAAACGGTGTGCAGGTAACGGTGGAAGCAGACAACACTGCGTCTGTTCCGGTGGCGGAATTCACGAATGACGTGGAGGATGTCGGCAGTTTGATTATCAAAAAGAACGTGACGGTAAACGGCGATCCGGCAACGGAATACAGAGACGTGACAGTGGCGGACGGTACCTATACCTTCTACGTAGTGGATGAAAATAATATTGAAGTAGCCCGTCGAAATATCACGATTGTAAATGGTGTAAGCAATACCGCGCAGATTGATAATCTGGTGCCGGGCGTATATTACGTATATGAGTACCTTGCAAGCAATCCGTCTGGCATGGCGCTGACTTCCCCAAATGGTGTGCAGGTAACGGTGACGGCGGATGATACAGCGGCAATTCCGGTGGTGGAATTTACGAATAATAAGACAGAAGTCGGCAGCCTGCAGATCACGAAGAATGTGACTATCAACGGAGAAGCTCCTTCTGAAGCGGAAAATCCGACGGCGGCGGACGGCACTTATACATTCTATGTGGTAAATGAATCGAACGTGGAAGTGGCGCGCCGGAACATTACCATCGTGAATGGCGAGAGCAAGACGGAGCAGATTGATAATCTGGTGCCTGGAATCTATTATGTATATGAGTACCTGACGAGCAATCCGGTTGATGCGACGCTGGTAACGCAAAATGGCGTGGAAGTGAAGGTGACGGCAGATGAGACGGCCGAGATTCCGACCGCGGAATTTACGAATGACGTGGAAGAAGTCGGCAGCCTGATAATCACAAAGAATGTGACCGTCAACGGCGAAGCAGCGACCGAATACAGTGACCCGACCGCGGTGGATGGCACCTACACCTTCTATGTGGTAGACGAAACCAACACGGAAGTGGCTCGTCGGAATATCACGATTGTAGACGGCGAAAGCAAGAGCGTGCAGATCAATAACCTGGAGCCTGGCGTATACTATGTATATGAGTACCTTGCAAGCAATCCGGCTGATATGGCGCTGGTAACCGCAAACGGTGTGCCGGTAACCGTGACAGCAGATGATACGGTCGAGATACCGGTGGCAGAGTTTACAAACAATAAGACAGAAGTCGGCAGCCTGAAGATTACGAAAAATGTGACAATCAACGGGGAAGCTCCTTCGGAGGCGGAGGATTCGACTGCGGCGGATGGCACCTACACGTTCTACGTGGTGAATGAGCAGAACGTCGAAGTGGCACGCCGGAACATCACCATTGTGAATGGCGAGAGCAAGACGGAACAGATTGACAATCTGGTACCGGGTGTATACTATGTATATGAATATCTGACGACCAACCCGGCCGATGTGACGCTGGTGACACCGAATGGCGTGGAAGTGACTGTAACAGCGAACAACAGCGCAGAGATTCCGACTGCGGAATTCACGAATGACGTGGAAGATGTCGGCAGTCTGAAGATCACGAAGAACGTTACAATTAACGGGAAGGACGTATCGGAGGCAGAAGACCCGACCGCAGCGGACGGTACCTACACCTTCTACGTAGTAGATGAAACCAACACGGAGGTGGCCCGTCGGAACATCACTATTGTGAATGGCGAGAGCAAGACGGAGCAGATCGACAACCTGGTGCCTGGAATCTATTATGTATATGAGTATCTGACAAGTAACCCGAGCGACGCGACGCTGGTAACGCAAAATGGCGTGGAAGTGAAGGTGACGGCGGATGAGACAGCTGAGATTCCGACCGCGGAATTTACGAATGACGTGGAAGAAGTCGGCAGCCTGATTATCACGAAGCATGTGACCGTCAACGGCGAAGCAGCGACCGAATACAGTGATCCGACTGTGGCGGATGGCACCTACACCTTCTATGTGGTAGACGAAACCAACACGGAAGTGGCGCGCCGGAATATCACGATTGTAGACGGCGAAAGCAAGAGCGTGCAGATCGATAACCTGGAGCCTGGCGTATACTATGTATATGAGTACCTTGCAAGCAATCCGGCTGATATGGCGCTGGCAACCGCAAACGGTGTGCAGGTAACCGTGACGGCGGATGAGACGGCCAAGATACCGGTAGCGGAGTTTACAAATAATAAGACAGAAGTCGGCAGCCTGAAGATTACGAAGAATGTGACGGTTAACGGCGATCCGGCAACGGAATATGCTGACCCGACCGCAGCGGATGGCACTTACACGTTCTACGTAGTAGACGGGTCCAATAATGAAGTGGCGCGTCGGAACATTACCATCGTTAATGGTGAGAGCAAGACCGAGCAGATTGATAATCTGGTACCGGGTGTGTACTATGTATATGAGTACCTGACAAGTAATCCCGAGGGTGTGACTCTCGCAACGGTGAACGGCGTACAGGTAACCGTGACAGCGGATGAGACGGCTGAGATTCCGACCGCGGAATTTACGAATGATGTAGAAGAGGTTGGCAGTCTGAAGATCACGAAAAATGTGACAGTCAATGGCGATTCGGCTGCGGAATATACGGATCCGACTGTGGCGGACGGAACTTATACGTTCTATGTAGTAGACGAATCCAGTAATGAAGTAGCGCGCCGGAACATCACCATTGTAAATGGTGAGAGTAAGACCGAGCAGATCGACAACCTGATTCCGGGTACGTATTATGTATATGAATATACAGAGGGAAATCCGGACGGCATGACGCTTGTGTCAGATAACAATGTAAAGGTCATCGTAACCGCAGATGAGGCGGCTGAGATTGCTACGGCAGAATTTACGAATAACGTAGAAGTTGAAATAGAAACGGAGACGGAAACTGAGATTCAGACGGAGACCGAGACGGAAACGGAGACCGAGACGGAAACGGAGACTGAAACGGAGACTGAGACTGAAACGGAGACTGAAACGGAGACCGAGACGGAAACCGAAACAGAGACAGAAACGGAAACAGAGACAGAAACGGAGACGGAGACAGAAACCGAGACAGAAACCGAGACGGAAACTGAAACAGAAACGGAAGTGACTGAGGCTTCTATCACGGTGACAAAGAAACTGATTTATGGCGGCTATACGCTGACTGCCGGAAACGCAACTTACTACGTAGCTCTGTATGAGGATGAAGCCTGCACGAGCCGAGTGTCAGAAGTACTGGCACTGAATTATGCGGACACTTCTTCCGCAACCGTTACCTTCAGCAAACTGGCAGCTGGGAAAATCTATTATA
Organism: Lachnospiraceae bacterium; assembly: GCA_021200475.1. GTDB lineage: Bacteria > Bacillota > Clostridia > Lachnospirales > Lachnospiraceae > Choladousia. The sequence goes on along the minus strand of JAJQGP010000005.1, from coordinate 9,226 downwards.
TTGCGGAATGTGATGAGAACGGAACTGCTCTTGAGAGCGGTATGGGGACGCTGGACGATGGCTCAGTCTTTATAGCAGATTTTGACGGCGGAGTGACAGGCAGTGTGAGCATTGAGGATGTGTATGGAGAAGAGAACGTATCCTTTGTGAATGAATTTTACAAAATTCCGGATGGATATTATGTTGAAGGAAAGCTGACGATTACGAAGGAATTGCTTGGCGTAGATGGAACTGCTCTGGACAGTGATGCGGTGTTTTATGCGGGTATCTTCTCGGATGCTTCCTACACAACGCTCTCTGACAGTGTACCAGAGAATATTGTGGCTCTGAATCTTGCCGGTGGATCTTCAGCAAGTACGACCATTCAGGTGGCGATCGAGGATGGGGAAGAAGTCATATTGTACGTGACAGAGGTAGATGTGGAAGGCAATCCGGTGGCGAATGCAGCCGACTTCCTGTATACTGTAACGGTAGACAATACGATGGTGACATTTGATGAAGACAACATCGAGAGAACAGTAACGATCACAAACCAGGAGATTGAGATTGTGGAAGAAGAGTCAGATGAAACCGTTGAGACCGAATCGGAAACACAGTCTGAGACTGCTACGACCTCGGTTCAGACTGGCGATAACACACCGATTCTTCCATATCTGGCAGTCATGCTGGCAGCGGTTCTGGTGATGATTGCGGGTCTTGCTGACAGAAAGAAAAGGGCAGACAGATAACCAGACATAAGGCAGTAAAAAAAGTATTGTAAAGAAAGTGAAATAGTAATTGAAAGCAACCGGACTGACATAGTGCAGTCCGGTTGTTTTTTTCCCAAAGTTTTCCTAAGCTCCTTATCGGACAAAAACCTTCCGGAAGGGCACTGAACGGTTCTGTGTGCCAGTGTCACGCATTTAGGACGGTCCAGAGCGAAGTGCAGACTCAGTGGACGTTTGTTTAGTGCCGGTTGAAGTGAGGTGTTGAAAGACGTTGCGTACTTGCATGCGAAAAAGCAACGATGGAATCGTTAAATTCTGTATCATCCTTAAACACACAGTATAAGAGACATAAGAAAAAATTAATAAAATAATTCAAATATATAGTTGCGTAAATATAAATAATGATATAATATTTAACTATGAATATCGTTGCAAAGGAGATATGTATATGGCAAAAACAAATTTGAAACAATATTTTCCGATGATCCGGACAAGACTTGAAATTATATCAGAGATTAGCGGAAAGCCCCATCTGGCGAAACAATTTCGAGCATGGGAACCGAAAAGGCGGGAAGAGTTTCTGAATTTTTGCAGCGGAGCGAAGGGATGTAAGGTTCTCTATGATACGTTCTTTAAACAGATTCTGGACCCAAATCGCTGTCCTGACCGCCTGGAAGCTTTTATTTCCCTTTTGCTGCAAAAGAAGGTAAAAATTATGAATGTTTTTTCGAATGAGAGCCGGATAGCAGCAGAAAATTCTCTTCTGATCATGGATATTCTGGTCAAAATGGAAGATGGAAGTCTGGCGAATGTAGAAATGCAGAAACAGGGATACAAATTTCCCGGACAGCGGAGCGCCTGCTATTCGGCAGATTTATTGCTTCGTCAGTACCAGCGGATTAAAACAGAAAAAAGTGAGCAGGGACTTGCATTTACGTATAGAGATATAAAAAAAGTATATACAATTGTCTTATTTGAAAATAGTCCGACGGAATGCCAGATGTTTTCAGATCGGTATATCCATTTCGGACGATTTCAATTTGACACTGATTTAGAAGTTGAAATGCCACAGGAATTTATCTATATTGTACTTGACATTTTCCGTATAATTCTGCACAATAGGGGTATAGCAGCAGGCATTCACAATGAATTGGACGCATGGCTGACCTTCCTTTGCGAGGATGATCCGGAGATGATCGTAGATCTGTTTACGAAGTATCCGTACTTTAAGTCCCTGTACAAGGATATGTACAGTATGTGTGAGGACTTGGAGGACATTATGGGACATTTTTCAAAAGAACTGGAAGAAATGGATAAAAACACGGTGCAGTATATGATCGAAGAAATGCAGCAGGATATAGAGGCTCTACAGGAAAGAATAGATAAGAAAAAAACAGAAATAAGTGAGAAAGATGCGCAGATTGAGGAAAAAGATGCAATAATTAAACAGAAAAACGCTGTAATTGATGAATTAAGAAAAAAACTTGCTGAGTTGGCAAACGGATAAAAAAACCTTGACAAAATATGGAAAGTAAGATAGGATAAGAGAAATAACAAACATATGTTCGACACAGGGAGGCTAATATGGCACAGGATGACAAATTAAAAGCATTGGATGCAGCACTTACGCAGATTGAGAAACAGTTTGGCAAAGATGCTGTGATGAAGCTCGGAGATACAGGCACACATATGAATATCGAGACTACACCAACCGGTTCTCTGAGTCTGGATATCGCGCTGGGACTTGGCGGGATACCGAAAGGTCGTATCGTTGAGATTTACGGTCCCGAATCCAGTGGTAAAACGACGGTGGCGCTGCACATGGTAGCCGAGATTCAGAAGCGGGGTGGGATTGCCGGATTTATTGATGCGGAGCACGCACTTGACCCCGTTTATGCGAAGAATATTGGTGTAGATATCGATAACCTTTATATATCTCAGCCAGATAACGGTGAGCAGGGACTTGAGATTACGGAGACAATGGTTCGCTCGGGTGCGATTGATATCATCATCGTAGACTCTGTGGCTGCTCTGGTTCCGAGGGCAGAGATTGAAGGGGACATGGGCGATGCACATGTTGGACTTCAGGCGCGTTTGATGTCTCAGGCTCTTCGAAAACTTACCGGTGTGATCAGTAAGTCAAATTGCACTGTGATTTTCATCAATCAGCTTCGTGAGAAAGTAGGTGTGATGTTTGGCAATCCGGAGACAACGACCGGCGGCCGGGCATTGAAATTCTATTCTTCCATTCGCCTGGATGTACGAAGAACAGACTCTTTGAAGCAGAATGGGGAAGTGATAGGCAACCACGTTCGGGTAAAGGTAGTGAAGAATAAGATTGCTCCTCCTTTCAAGGAAGCGGAATTTGATATTATGTTTGGAAAGGGGATTTCCCGAGAGGGAGATATTCTTGATCTGGCAGCAAACAATAATATTATTAATAAAAGTGGTGCGTGGTATGCTTACCAGGGAAACAAGATTGGCCAGGGGCGTGAAAATGCGAAGATTTATCTGAAGGAACACCCGGATGTGATGGAAGAGGTTGACCGGAAGGTACGTCAGCACTATGGTTTGATTGATGCTGATGTTTCCCTGACAGAAGACAATGACACAGAGGCGGCAGAGACAGCGGAGACAGTTGCTGATCGGGATGACACTGTAGATGAGATGGAATAATCTGTTATGGAACGGGTGAATGAGATTAAGAAGCTCTCCGGAGGCAGATGCCTTGTGCTTCTTGAGAGTGGTTTTCAGTTCCCGCTTTATGTCAGGGAATTGTCTGGTTATGATTTGAGTGAAGGAGTAGTGATTCAGAAGGAAACCATTACTAAAATTATGGACGATGTACTCAAAAAACGGGCCAGGCTTTGTGCCATGCACCTGCTTGAACGGATGAGCCGTACGGAGTTTCAGCTGAGAGAAAAGCTTCGCCAGGCATATTATCCGGAACAGATCATAGAAGATGCCATCCAATACGTGAAAGAATATCATTATGTGGATGATTTGCGTTATGCGATCGGCTATCTGGAAAATCATTCCTCAGCGAAGAGTCTTCGCCAGATGGAGCAGGAGCTTTACACGAAAGGTGTGGCGAAAGAAGTTGTAGCGCAGGCTATCACAGAAAGCGAGCTTCCGGATGAAGAATCGCAGATACACATTTTACTTGAAAAAAAGCATTATGACCCATCCAGCACTGACCGGAAAGAACAGAAGAAACTGTATGATTTTCTGATTCGCAAAGGCTACAGCAGTTCTGCTGTATTGTGCGCAATTAACCAGAGAGAGAGTTCAAACGAAAATACATCGTTTGATTAACTGTGGCTCAGGAATCGAAAACTGAATTACAGATTCGATTCTTGAGTTTGCTGTTAAGGCTCTTTTTTGAAAGGCATTTTTTCTGCTTACAAATGTGCTTTGAAAAAAATGCAAAAAAAACAGTTGACAAATAAAAGAAACAAGTATATAATCATTGATGCTGATGAGGCGTGTGCGCATAGCTCAGCTGGATAGAGCGTTTGGCTACGGACCAAAAGGCCGGGGGTTCGAATCCTCTTGCGCACGCTGGTAAAATGAGAGGAGTACTTATACTCCTCTTTTTTTATGCGCAGAGCCGGGTAAGGAGTTTTGCGGCTAAAGCCGCACCCGGTTCGTGCGGGATAAGCCCGGCCCCCGCAGCAAGTGCGTGGTCGGGTTGCGACTGGTAACGGCGTTTCAATCCGTTTCAATCCAGAACAAAACATATGTTCGAAAAAGCTTGCATAATTGAAAAATGTGTAATATAATGTGCTGAAAGAAACAAACAAACGTTCTATTCACGCTATTTTATCAAGCTTATTGTGGAGGCTGAGATATGAGACAGAGATTTGAAAATCAGGTTTTTTACCGGGAACTGACAACGGCCGGAATTGTATTGTGCGCCTTTCTTGGATTAGGAATCGTAATCATTCTGTTCACCCTTATAGGGCTTCAGGCTATGGAAGTGCCAATCGTAATTCTGGGATATTTGTGGTTTTTAGCTGGCATTCTGGCGTCAGGTGTGTTGAAGGCTGCGGCGAGATTTTTGGATTGGCTCCAGGAACGGCCTTTCTTCCGAGTGTTAAATACGGTATTGCGGGTGGAATCTTTCTATGCTAAAATCAGTGTAGCTTCACGTATGAGAAATGATGATTATAAAAAAGAGATAACGTTCTCTGCAAATCACAAAAAACAGATAGGGGTGTAAATTATGCAAAGTAGTTTGACCAGGGAAGAGGCGTTTATGCTTCTGCAAAGATACAATAAAGAACCCTTTCACATTCAGCATGCGTTGACGGTGGAAGGAACAATGCGCTGGTATGCGCAGAAATTGGGTTATGCTGATGATGAGGAGTACTGGGGCATTGTTGGTTTGCTTCACGATATTGATTTTGAGCTTTATCCCGAACAGCATTGCCAGAAGGCACCAGAGCTTTTGCGTGAGGCCGGAGTAGGAGAGGATGTGATCTATTCTGTGTGCAGTCATGGTTACGGGATTTGCTGCGATTTAGAACCAAAGCATGAGATGGAGAAGGTTTTGTTTGCGGCGGATGAGCTGACCGGACTGATCGGAGCGGCTGCAAAAATGCGTCCATCGAAAAGCGTGATGGATATGGAAGTATCCAGCCTGAAAAAGAAATTTAAGGATAAGCGGTTTGCTGCGGGATGTTCACGCGATGTGATCCGTATCGGGGCTGAACGGTTAGGGTGGACATTAGAGGAATTGATGGAAAAGACGATTCTGGCAATGCGTTCCTGCGAAGCTTCAATTAATGATTATATGGATAAGGCATTCTGAAGACTAGATTTTCCGAGAAAAGTGTGCGCTCAGAAAAAATTTTCCTGGAAAATCGGGAGAGGAGTGTAGATGGCGGAAAACAAGAAAAAAAACGATACTCCGGTAACGGGTTTTTTCATAGCAGCGGTGGTATTGGTGCTGATCTTTGCTCTGGTTCTTCTGACAACGGGCTACAGACGAATGAGAGTCGATAGGCAGGAAGTCTCACAATCATCACAATCCGAACCCGGTGTTTTGCTTAATCACGCAGAGACGGAGCAGATAATTGAGACATATGAAGGAAATGACGAAACTGAGACAAAGGATGAGACAGAAGCTATATCGGAAAAACTGGTCGTCGCGATTGATCCGGGGCATCAGGGAAGCTGGGTGAATATGACAGACACAGAGCCTGTTGGTCCTGGTTCTTCAGAAATGAAGACAAAGTCTTCTACGGGGACACAGGGAAGATATAGCGGTTTGGCAGAATATGAATTGAATCTGGAGATATCTTTGCAGTTACGCACAGAGCTGGAAGAGCGGGGGTATGAAGTGATTCTGACGCGGGAGGATAATGATACTGCGATCAGCAATGCAGAGCGTGCGACCATGGCCTATGAACAGGGTGGTGATATTTATGTGCGCATTCATGCCAATGGTTCTGATGACTCCAGTGTCAGTGGTGCTCTTGCGATGGTTCCTTCTTCGTCGAATCCCTATGTGGCGTATCTGGCAGAGGATTCCTATCTGCTGGCGGAATGTATTCTGAATGCTTATTGCAATACGGCAGGTTTTCAGTCTCTTGGTATTCAGTACACGGATAGCATGACAGGAATAAACTGGAGTCAGATTCCGGTTATGATTTTGGAGATGGGATTTATGACAAATGAAACGGATGATTTGCGTATGGCGGATGCCTCTGTACAGGAATTGATGGTGCAGGGGATTGCGGATGGAATTGACGAATATTTTATTCAGAAAGGTCAGAAAACAGAGACGACAGATGCTGTCCCTGAATCTGAGTCTGAGACTGTTTCTTTGAAGGCAGAGGTATATATGAATTCGTTGATAGAAATGCTTGGAGAACGTTATATTTATCCTTCTGTTTCTCAGGGAGAGAGTTGGGCGGTCAGCGTAAGTCTTTTAACGGAAGGCTCAGCGGGAAACATCAATGGTGATGTGCAGATGAAGTCAGCCAGTGTCATGAAGACCTTTATCATGGCTGCTATATTCGATCGTGTTTATTACCCATCTTCTGAAGAGCGACGGATCGAAATAGAAGAATCTTATGACGGGGAGCTGGAAGATTTGCTCGCTGCCATGATCACAGTCAGTGATAATAAAGCATCCAATATTTTAGTGACCAGGCTGGGAGATGGTGACGCGCAGGCCGGAATGTCTGTGGTAAATCAGTTTTTGGCGGAAAATAGTTATACTGGTACCCATATGGGGCGGTTATTTCTGGAAGAAAATCCTTCTGGCGACAATTATACGACTGCAAATGACTGTTGTGCCTTGCTGGAAAGTATTTACTGTGGCACGTGTGTCGGAGAGACGGCATCGGCCGAGATGTATGCGTATTTAAAGAGGCAGACAAATACTACGAAAATCCCGGCGGCGTTGACTGATACAGATGCTTCGGTGGCAAATAAGACAGGTGAGCTTGCCGGAGATTATGACGATTATGTTGAAAATGACATTGCGATCATAGAAGAAGGAGATCAGGCGTATGTATTGTGTGTGCTTAGCGGGAATCTGCTGGATAATTGCGCCGCTGTTTCACAAATAGTCCAGATATCTGGATTTGTTTATGAATATCTGATTTAGAATAGGACGTTTCTCATTTTGATCCAGGGAGAACTCTGAGACTGCTTAAAAAGTGGTACAGGGTTCTTTTTTATGCGCAAGGGCGCATATGGAAGTTTTCCAACTGGCGCTGGATACTGTTATAAGTCGTACCTGTAGAGGTAAAAATAAAATTTGGTCAAGGTGTGACCTGTAACAGTGCATAGTCGGGTTGTGCCCAGTAACATAAAAACTACTTGACAAACAATAGAAAAAGATGCATAATATCACATACAGTCAAATAAAACCATTCAGGATAATCTTTAAACATTTTAAAAAATCTATACACAATTAACATTCACCTTTATTATACAAATAGGATAGACGCCCGCGTGTGCACAGTTTAGTTTAATTTGAAACGAAGCGGAAATATCTGTTTTTTAAAAAATAATAATGCCGGTAGCTGTTGACCGAGAAGGGAAGAGAGGAGGGTGTGATTTGGTTCAAAAAGAATATATTTTGCCGGAAAACAGTGGCTATCGGGTTATTCGGCAGCTTGGGAGAGGAGGGGAAGGAATAGTTTATCTGGTGTGTCATTTAAGTACGGAACAACTGCGGGCTGCAAAAGTGTTAACTAACGTACGAAGAAGTCGAAGGTATGAGCTGGATATGATGAAACATCTTAATCATCCGTCTCTGCCGAAAGTGATAGATGTTCTGGAGCAAGATGAATACATGTGGCTGATTATGGAATATATTCCGGGAAATCGTCTGGATCAGTCTGTGTCCTGCGGAATGGCACGAGATCAGGTCTGGTCTGTAGCCATTCAGTTGTCACAGGTATTAATGTATCTACACTGCCGGAAAGAACCCATATTCCATCTCGATGTGAAGCCGTCGAATATTTTGATACGCCCGGATCAAACACTTGTTTTGATTGATTTCGGCGCTGCGATACGTGGTCATCCGCTGGAAGAAAAAGCAGGGAAGTACGGAACCAGGGGCTATGCAGCCCCAGAACAGCAGCAAAAAGATGGAGTAGTTGACGCGAGAACAGATATTTATGGTGTGGGAGCTGTCCTGCATTATTGCTGCTATAAATGTGCTCCTGTAAGCAGAGAATCCTCTGTTATTCAGACTGGGAGAAATCTTTTCTACTGGGAATTTAATCGTATCATATGCAAATGCCTGCATGATAATCCGGAAAAAAGATATCAGGACAGCCGTCAGTTATATATTGCCATTTGCCGTGCTCAGAGAACAGAGCAGATTTTCCGGCAGATGGGAAGGACGGTTGGAGCAATGACACTTTTGCTTTCTGTGTCGGCTATGCTTTATCATAACCTGCCGTCATATTCAAAAATGTCCATAGAATATGTTTCAGAAAGTATCGCAGGGAATCATTCGGATGAATGGGTAGAAAAAGGTGCAGAGAGTATTTCAGGAGATGATTTGAGAACTGCTTTTGAAAATGAATCAGAAACCGCAATAGAAGACAGGACGATTTCGACTGATAATTCTGAGACTGAAAAAGATTTGGAAATTGAAGCGGAGACTGATGAGACAGGGATGGCAGATGCAGAAAAAGAGGTAAAAGAACAGGAATATTGCCGCCTGTTAAATATGGCAGGAGGAATGGGATTATCGCAGGCGGCGGAGTGTTATAGACAGGCATTGAACTTGTTTCCGGGCGATCAGAAATGGTTTCTGCAGCTTCTTGAACAGGTTATGTCGGATGGGTTATTTGAAACCGAAGAAGAAAGCGTAGTAAAGGATCTGATTTATACGATTCCTTCAGAAGGTGCAGATAGTGCTCTGGAACTTCTCTCTGCCGATGCAGCTGGCTATGGACTTTTTACTTATCGGCTGGGTTTGGCCTATTGGTATTATTACAATGGGACTGTGGGAAAAAGTGCTGCTGCCTGGTGGTTTCGTCTTGCAA
>JAJQGP010000067.1:19359-79229 GCA_021200475.1 Lachnospiraceae bacterium | reverse complement strand
ACACAAACTGGTGTTCCCTTTTTACTTTTTCCTACAAAAATTTTACGCTAACTGTACAATTAGTATAGTTGACATGAAGAAACAGATAAGGTATACTGTTGTTATGGTCAAACTGTTGCGCAACAGTTGCGCAACAAAATTGCGGATTGCAGGAAGTGAGATAAGCTTTCCGGAGCGATGCTCCAACGCGAAGCGTTTTCAGAATGCGGTGCGACCTGCCGCCAAGAGGAGCGAGGGGGCGTTTCCACAGGCAGTCCGTGGTACGGCGGATCGAGAGCATGGTTTGCCGTATACCTATTATGTCTATAAGGAGGACAATCATTATGAACAGAATATCCAGAAGAGAGTTTTTGCGCGGTTCTGCCGCAAGTCTTGCTACACTGGCGCTGACGGGCGCTATGACAGGGGTTGTTTCCGCTGATGAGATCGAGTACGGCGAAGGCACCATTACGATCTGGGTGGCAGATGAAGTTACAGAGTTTACAAAGACGAAGGCGGAGGAATTCCTCGCTTCTAATGAGAACTATTCCGGTTACACCGTAAGCGTTGAGTCAGTAGGTGAAGGCGATGCGGCGAGCAACATGATCACGGACGTAGAGGCCGGTGCTGATATCTATGGATTCGCGCAGGATCAGATGGCGCGTCTGGTGAGTGCAGGCGCTCTGATGGAGCTGACCGGCGACTACGCTACATTTGTTGCTGAGAACAATGACTCTGGCGCAGCTTCTGCTGCAATGTCCGGTGAGTCCACCTATGCGTTCCCACTGACTTCTGATAACGGTTATTTCCTGTATTATGACAGTACCGTGATCACTGACCCGACGACTCTGGAGCAGATTCTTGCGGACTGCGAAGCAGCAGGCAAGGGCTTCTATATGGAGATCAACAGTGGCTGGTATCAGCCGGCATTCTTCTTCGGCACCGGCTGCACGGCTACTTATGAGTCCGATGAGACGGGTGCGTTTGTAGGCTCTGATATTACCTATGCTACAGACGAAGGCGTTGTAGCTTTCAAGAAGATTATTGAACTGGCTGGTTCAAGTGCTTTCTATAATGGCTCTTCCGTAGGTGATGCGACGAATGCGGCGGCTGTTGTCAGCGGTACATGGGATTCTTCCGCAGCGAAAGAACTGTTTGGCGATGGTTATGCGTGTGCGAAGCTTCCGACCTTCACGGTAGACGATACTGAGTATCAGATGAGCGGATTTGGCGGATTCAAGCTTCTTGGTGTAAAGCCGCAGACCGAAATTGGCAAGGCTGTTGTATGCATGGAACTGGCTGAGTACCTCACAAGCGCGGAAGTACAGCTTGAGCGCTACAATGAAGTAGGGTGGGGTCCGTCGAACGTTGAGGCACAGGCAGACGATGCGGTTCAGGCCGATGAGGCTCTTTCCGCACTGGCTGAGCAGCTGGCTTATACGATTCCGCAGGGACAGTATCCGGATGATTTCTGGACACTTTCTACTTCCTTTGGCGATGACATCATTGCAGGCAACTACAATGACAGCTCAGACGAAGATCTGCTGGCAGCTCTGACGACCTTCCAGGAGACTCTGCAGAGCTACGCAGGCTGAGAAATGTTTGCAGCCTGATTTGTAATAGTATATCTGTTGTTATTGGTTACACTTATTGGGGCAGATGTGGAAAAGGTCTGCTCGATGGTGTAATGGATAACGATTGTTTGTGTGCACAATGAAGTACAGACCGTCGCTTAGCGGTCTGTACTAATATAAGGATAATATTTAGAAATAAAAGGGAGGGCAAAGGCCGCAATGAGTGAGAAAAAGGGTCTTTCTTCCAGCGTCAGCAGGGGCTTTACGCGTTTTGGCAGGAATCTTGCGGAGATCGGCACGACGTTCAAAGAAGGCGATTGGACCGCGAAGCTGTCGTTTGTGATTATGGGCTTTGGACAGCTTGTACATAAGCAGTTTTTACGCGGTGTTCTGTTCCTGGGGCTGGAAATTCTGTTTATTTATTATATGGCAACATTTGGCGCCACTTATCTGGTGAAACTCCCCACACTGGGCACAGTGGAGACCTATGTAGACAAGTCCGGAATTGTCCCGATCACGGTCTATGGGGATAACAGCTTCCTGATCCTGTTATATGGTATTCTGACAATATTTGTGATTGCTGCTTTTATCTTTATGTGGAGAATGAATGTGGGGCAGCAGCGGCAGATTCAGAAACTGAAAGAAGCGGGAAGACCGCTGCCGACCAGCATACAGGATCTGAAGTCTCTGCTGAATGAACATTTTGCAGCGACACTTCTGGCGATTCCGAATCTGGGCGTATTTGTGTTTATAATCCTGCCGATCATCTTTATGATCTGTATCGCGTTTACAAACTATGACGCGAATCATCAGTCTCCGACGAACCTGTTCTGGTGGGTTGGATTTGAAAACTTTAAGAATCTGTTTTCAATGGGAACTTCCGGGTATGGTTCTACGTTTTTCACGGTATTGGCCTGGACACTGGTCTGGGCGTTCTTCGCTACATTCCTGAACTTCTTCCTGGGTCTTGGCGTAGCGATTATGATTAACAAAAAGGGCATTAAGTTCAAAAAGCTCTGGAGAACCATCCTTGTAGTTACCATCGCGGTGCCTCAGTTTGTATCGCTGTTGTATATGTACAAGCTGTTTGCGAATGACGGACTGGTAAATACATGGCTGCTCAATCTGGGGATTATCAAGTCATATATCCCGTTCTGGTCGAACGCGATGTATGCGCGGGTTCTGATTATTCTTATTAATGTGTGGATCGGTATTCCGTACATGATGCTGATGACGACCGGTATTTTGATGAACATCCCGGAGGACCTCTATGAGAGTGCCCGAATTGACGGAGCAAATGCCTGGCAGATGTTCCGGAGCATTACGCTTCCGTATATGTTCTTTGTACTGGGACCGTATCTGCTGACATCTTTTACGGGCAACCTGAACAACTTCAATGTCATCTATCTGCTGACACAGGGCAATCCGACTTCCATGAGTCTGTCGGGTGGTGCGGGCTATACGGATTTGCTGATTACCTGGCTGTATAAGCTGACTGTGAACGATACAAACTATCGCATGGCTGCGGTCATTGGTATCATGGTATTTGTGGTAACGGCAGTCATTTCTCTGGTTGTTTATCGGCTCCTGCCGTCTGTGCGAGATGAGGAGGGATTCCAATAATGAATGAGAAGAAATTAAGATCCAAAAGTAAGCATGACCGGACGGTCAATGCGGTTATCTATATTGTCCTGATTCTCATCAGCATAGTCTGGCTGTTTCCGTTTGTAGGACTGGTGCTGCAGAGCTTCCGCTCCTATGCGACCGAGTATGGCGGCATGGTGGCTTATATGGTTCCAAAAGAGTTTTCACTGGATAACTATACGTGGCTGTTTAGCTCGGAGAGCTCTTTCCCGAGATGGTATCTGAACACCCTGATTATTGCCATTTTCGTAGCGATTCTGAATACCATTATGATCGTGGCGGTAGCTTACGCGCTTTCCCGATCCCGTTTCGCCGGGAGAACGTTTATGATGCAGCTGTGGCTGATCCTTGGTATGTTCCCGGGGTTCCTTACTATGATTTGCCTGTATTTCCTGTTGAAGCAGTTTGGCCTGACACAGCAGGGCGCGATTCCGGGATTGATTCTGGTGACCTGCGCGAGCTCCGGGATGGGCTACTATGTATGCAAGGGCTATTTTGACACAATTCCGAAGGCGCTGGATGAGGCGGCCCGCATCGACGGTGCGTCCAATGCGCGTATCATGATGACGATTATTATGCCGCTGACCAAGCCGATCATCATCTACACCGCGCTGACCGCTTTCATGGCTCCATGGTGCGATTATGTATTCGCTTCCTACGTAGCGTTTGGCTACAGCGACAGCTACAACGTGGCCGTGGCGTTGACGCGCTGGGTGTGGACGAACGACTACCAGGGCTACTACACCCGGTTCTGCGCGGGCGGTGTGCTGGTAGCTATCCCGGTGACCATCCTCTTTATGTGCCTGCAGAAATACTACGTGGAAGGTGTGACCGGCGGTGCTGTGAAAGGCTGATACACAGACGTCAGACGTTACTGGTCACACCTGTTGAGATAAAAAAGGTTCATTGGGTCAGGGTGCGACCTGCAATTGTCAGACAACGATAAACTTGCAGGGGGCAAGGCTTGCCTTGCCGGATCAATTGGTCTTTTGCATCACGGTTTCAGGATGTGAAAGACCAATTCAGGGAAAGACAGGGGTTTTGAAAACAGAAATGAAGAGGGACACTTATTTGTCTGCTGTTTTCCGGAAAAGCCTGAAAGCAACCGGCAGCGGGGTGAAACGCCTGTTGCCGGTTCTGTTTCTGGTATTTTCGCTCTGTTTCGGGCAGATAATGCCGGTCGTGGCGGAAGCGGAGAGCGCAGAGATTGTAGAACTTACAGAAGCAGAATCTGCTGTGGAGACGGAAATTACAGAAGCAACAGAATTTGCGGAGACGGAGACGAACACGGATGTCATGGTTCAGGGATCTGAGACGGAATCCGTGTCGGATGAAGAAATCACAATCGACGATAACTACCGCAGTTATTATGAAATCTTCGTTTATTCTTTCTATGATTCGGACGGAGACGGGATCGGCGATCTGAACGGCGTCCGGGAAAAGCTGGACTACATTGAGGAGATGGGTTTTGACGGAATCTGGCTGATGCCGGTCATGCCTTCGACGACCTACCACAAGTATGATGTGACGGATTATTATGGGATTGATGAAGAATACGGCACACTTGAGGATTTTCAGGCCCTGGTGGAAGAATGTCATGCGCGCGGAATCAAAATAGTCATCGATTTTGTGATCAACCACACTTCCTCGCAGCATGTGTGGTTCCAGACGGCCTGCGAGTATCTGGCTTCCCTGGAAGAGGAAGAAGTGCCGGATGTGAGTGTCTGCCCCTATGTGGGATATTACCACTTTTCGCAGACACAGGAGAGCAGCGATTATTACGAGATTCCTGTGACGGGCAGTTCGACCTGGTATTATGAGGGTGTGTTCTGGTCGGAAATGCCGGATCTGGATCTCTCCAACGAAGCGCTGCGGACAGACCTGGAGGCGATTGCTGCATACTGGATTGATATGGGCGTTGACGGGTTCCGCATGGATGCGGCACTGCATTTTGAGGAGAGCGACACTTCCTTTAATACAGAGGTACTGAACTGGCTGTATTCGTACTGTCTGACGCTGGATCCGGATTTTTACATGGTCTCTGAGGTTTGGGCAAACGAAGCGACGATCGCCGACTATTACGCGAGCGGCACGCCGAGTATGTTCAACTTTGATATGGCGGAAGCGGAAGGCAAGCTGATCAAAGCGGCGCGGGGAACTTTAAAGGTATCAAGCCTGGTCGATTCTATGATCAAATGGCAGGAGGATTTTTCCGCGGAAAATCCGGATTATATTGATGCTGCGTTCATCTCGAATCACGATACCGGCCGTATCTCGAATGCGCTTACCTCTGATGAGAACGATATCAAGATGGCGGCGGGTCTGCTGATGACGATGAGCGGCAATACGTTTGTCTACTATGGCGAAGAGATCGGCATGAAGAGCAAAGGCTCTGCGGATGAAAACAAACGCCTGCCGATGTACTGGTCGGAAACGGACACCACGGGAATGACGGACGGCCCGGCGGATGCGGAGGAAGGCATTGTGTCGTCCTTTGCGGCGGCGGATGCGCAGCTGGCGGATGAGACGTCCATTCTCAATTACTATAAGCGGGCGATTGCGATGCGGAAGGAGAATCCGGAGATTGCGCGCGGGACGATTGAAAAGGTAGAAGAGCTCTGCGACGGCAACCAGGCGGCAATCATAAAAACCTGGAAAGACAGTACCATCGCGATTTTGTATAATACGTCGGACGACGAGGTGGAAATCGACCTTTCCGGGACGGCGCTTTCCGGGATGGAGGTCAGCGGGTATCTGACGCTGAACAATGAGGAAATTGTACTTGCGGATAACGCGGTGGTGATGCCGGCACAGTCGATTCTTGTACTGCGGTAAGTATAAATTTTTGTTGATGCATGATATATGAACGAAAGGGTAAAATTATGGACAAATTTGTTGTAAACATTATCCACCGTCCTGAGATGGTGCCGGAGTATGCCGAGAAGGTGACCGGCCACGGACAGGCGGAAGACATTGGGCGCAAGGCTTTGTTGACGGAAAGCCTGGATATTTTTAAGACGCAGCAGGAGTGCGCGCACAAAAACGGCTTAAAGACGACGATTGAGATGACCTATGCCAGCCTTTTCAATGAAGAGGCGATTGCGCTTGCGAAGGAGCATCATGAGAAATACGGCGACGAGATCGCACTGACGCTGCTCGGCCTGCCTTGTAAGGAATTCCGGGAAAAATATAATACAAAGGATTTCTGCATCTGGATGTTTTCGATGGAAGATAAAAAGGCGATTGTTCAGGATGTGTTTGAGAAGTTTTATGACTGCTTTGGCTTTTATCCGGAGTCGACCGGCTCTTATTATATGGACGCGGAGTTGACGAATTACATCAAAGAAAAATATCCGTCTGTCAAGTGCGCGGTGGCGACCTGCTGGGAGGAAGGCCCGAAGGCTTACCACACCTGCAACAACAGCTGGTACACCTTTATGGACGGCGGCCCCTGGGCGCCGTGGATTCCGTCGAAGCAGAACACACACGCTCCAGCGGCGAATGAAGAAGAGGATTCCGGCATTGTGGCAATCCCGCATCTGAGCCGTGACCTGATCGCGTGCTACGATGGCAATGGCTCGAACTTTGGAACGCATCCGCAGAACGTGCTGCGTGGCATGATTTACGATACCGAGACCTGGGAGTATCCGTATTTATATAATTTGATTGACCAGTACCGTTATCAGGCGAAGTTCAATGACGGCTATTCTTACAATATGATGTTTGTAGGACCAGGCTGGATGAATAAGATGGGACGCTGGGAGGCGCCGTATGAGCTGCTTCTGAAATCCTACGAGGATGGCTGCGCATATTATGGCAAGCTGAAAAAAGAAGGCAAGCTGATCGATATGACAATGAGTGAGTTCGCGGATTACTATCGTCAGAAGAAGTCATATACTGAACCGGAGTGCGCGCTCTGGAGAGATATTTTATATGGAAGCAAAAAGCAGGTATTCTGGTACTGCGATCCGTATCTGCGCGCAGGCGTCAATATGGATCAGGGCGGCGCGATTGTCGACCTGCGCCCATATGTCGCGAAGCTGAACTGGCCGGTTGGCATCGGCACTCCGCATATTCAGGATGCGAGCTATCCGTTCCTGATCCAGGAAAAATACCGCGCGGGTTACTTTACTCATTATGCGGGCGAGGGAACGGTTCGCAGCGCGAAAATCTGCCACAATGGCGAAGAGGTTGATCTGTGTCTGTGCCGTACAAAAGCGCATTTTTCCGAGGAGCCGCTGGCTGCTTCCGCAGAGACTGCATCGGCAGACGGCAGCGCAGCAAAAGTCGCGAAGAACCGCATCCTCACTCTGGATCCGGTAGACATTGAGTTTTCCGACCTGACCGTGAAGCTGCAGACGGTGCTGACCTTTGCAGAAGGTACGGGCAGCATCCGCATTGACCGCAGGGTGCTGGAGATCACGCCGAAGGAAGAGGGCGCGGATGTGTCAGCCGCTGAGGAAATGCCCCCTCACAGCAGTTCGGCGGCAGACCGCAGCTGCGATTCCGAGAATGCTATGCGTTGCGCAGCTGCCGAGATTACGATTAATGAGTACATGGTGGGCTGCTATGGCACGACGGAGTACACGGAGGATATGTCCAGTCTGACGCTGCGCGTAACGAAGGACGGCGAAAAGACAGAGATTCCTTATGAGTATAAGTGCCGTGAGGCCTCCCTGGAAGGTGCGGACTGCGCGACCTGTATCGTTCCGCCGATTGAAACGAAGGTTTCCATGACCTGCGAGGGACGCGATAAGGCGGGTTATATCAAAGAGGGATATGCGTTCAGCCCGATGTTTACGATCGGTTATACCGGAAAATTATGTGAGAAGGAGGTCTTCACGACATGGCTCAATCTGGAAAAGGCAAATTAAATTACCGCTGTCCGTCCTGCTTTATGCGCGATCTGGATATTGATATGTTTTATGATAAGGAAAAAGAGGAATACTACTGCATCCGCTGTCAGTACCGCGGCAGCGAGGCCGATGTCCTGGAGAAAAATCAGATGGCACGCTTCCGCTATGGCGCGATGATGAAGCGGTTTGAGGAGAAAGATTTTGAGGATTTTTCCGAGGGCTGAATTGTTTTACACCTGATAAGGAATGTTCTCTGCGCGTTTGGATTAGAAAAAATATGATATGACCTTTTGGAAATGCGGGACAGATTGTTGTTTCGCATTTCCTGGAGAAAGAGGCAAAATGAGCGATTGGATTACAGGAATGGATTTGTCCACCCTTCTGGCGGTGGAGAAAAACGGCGGCAAATTTTATGACAAGGGCCAGCCGAAGGATGCGATGGAGATTTTGCGGGGATACGGCATGAATCTGGTGCGCCTGCGTCTCTGGAATGACCCGTTTGACGCGGAAGGAAATTCCTACGGAGCGGGCGGCGGCGACCTGGAGACGACGCTTGCTCTTGCAAAGCGTGCAAAGAGGCTGGGCGTTGGCTGGCTGCTGGATTTCCATTACAGTGACTTCTGGGCGGACCCCGGAAAGCAGCGTGTGCCGAAGGCGTGGCGCGGGATGGATGCGAAGCAGCTGGAGCAGGCCGTGTATGATTTTACGGCGCAGGTGCTGGAGCGCTGCCGGAGGGAGGATATTTTGCCGCAGATGGTGGCGGTCGGCAATGAACTTTCGAACGGTCTTTTGTGGCCGCTGGGACAGCTGTCGCCAGACGTGGAAAGAAACCCGGAGGCATACCGGAATGTCGCCGCATTTGTGAGCGCGGGAATACACGCAGTGCGGGATTTTGAGGTGAAAATCTCTGTCGCGGATGGGAAACCAGGTGGAAATCGTTCTGAAACAGAAGCTGCGGCAGAGGCAGGATATCACATACCTGTCATGCTTCACCTTGACAACGGCGGCAACAACGAACTCTACCGCAGATGGTTTGATCAGTATTTTTCAAATGGTGGAGAAGACTTTGAATACATTGGCCTGTCATATTACCCGTTCTGGCATGGGACGCTGGATATGCTGCGCGATAATATGAATGACATTGCCCTGCGTTACGGAAAAAAGCTGGTGATAGCGGAAGTGTCAACGGGCTTTACGATGGAGGACTATGCTTCTTACGAAAAGCTGAATGCCAGTGAGCGCAAAGGGATGGCGACGAAACCGGAGCTTGCCGCAAAGGTGCCATACCCGATGAGCCCGCAGGGACAGGCAGATTTTATGAGGGATGTGCTCCGGGTAGCCCGGCAGGTGCCGAACAAACTTGGCTGTGGTTTTATCTACTGGGAACCGGCGTGGCTGCCGGTGCCGGGCGTCGGCTGGGCAAACGCGGCCTCCTGCGCGTACATTCAGGAGGCTGGGCCATACGGAAACGAGTGGGCGAACCAGGCGCTCTTTGACTATGATGGAAACGCGCTGCCGGCGCTGGAGGAAATTCAAAAATACGCGGAAGATCCGGCGTCCTGATCCTGCGCTTCGGCGTCTTCTATGTATTGCTGGAGCTTTCCAAACGCTCCTTTATAGATCACGGAGAGCAGCTTGTCCGTGCGGCGCAGCGCGCGCTGCATCTACTCTTCTGTGATCTGGTGATCGCGCGCGGCGTCCGCGAGCTCGTCGAGATCAACCACCCGCACAAAGCCGTCCGGGTAGACAATCACGTCTACGAGAAGATCGGTAAAGATGTAGCTGTTTTCTTTTTCCCTGTATTCGTACTCAATGATGTCGCAATACCAGCTGATCAGATTATTTTCATGGTCATAGAATTTGCTGACTTTGTAGCCTCTCTCCATAAAATAGCAGGAATAGCCATGATGCAGTGTTTTCTTGGGTCGTATCGTGTGCCATTTTGTGATGATGATTTCCCTGTCAGCGTACAGAATATGGTCTTCATCGAGCAGGAGGCATTCCTCCGGGATGATTCTTTTCCGGTACAAACGGATCTCATCGTTCATAGTATTCTCCCTGTTATTGATAACAACCTGATTACGTGTTTGCCAGGTGGTCAGAGTAGAAATGGAAATACTCCTTCGCTGCGCATCGCGGGGCTGTTAACGTTTCATTTGGTTTTAATGGTTATCAAAAGGCTCTGTGTCAGGCGATTTCCGCCATTCCTTTGGTGTGGTTCCCGCATATCGACGGAAATTGCGGTTGAAGGTAGCAATGGAAGAAAAGCCGCATTTCTGTGCAATTTCGGCGATGGGATCGTCGGAGGTGCGCAGGCGTTCGCAGGCAGCGTGGACGCGTACCTGATTGATGTAATCAATCGGTGCAATCTTCATGCATTTGATAAATACACGTCGAAAATTGGTCTCGCTCATGTTGCAGAGACCTGCGAGATCTTCCACTCGCAGCGGAGCCCAGAAGTGGTCGCCTATGTACTCCAGCGCCCGTGTGATCTGCAGGGAATCGGCGGACTGCGGCGGTGCATCCTCCACCGGGGCAGGCTGACGGCGTGCAATCTCAATGAAGAGGGAGCGCAGAAACCCATTTACGGAATCCGTATACATCTCCCGTCTCAGGGACATCTCACGCAGGATGGCCTGAATCAGGGCGGATAATTCCGGAGATTCCATCGTGGTTGTGAAAAAAGCATTTTTATTAATGCGGGAAAGCAGCAGTTCGGCCTGCGCATCATCCGTGGGATAGAGTGTACGGATGGATTTTTCCACGTCGATGAACAGATATTCCCAGTGGTTGCCTGTGGGGTTGTCTCCGGTCGTGGTATGCGGGTAATTCTTTGGAATCACACTAATCGTGCCGTTCGCGTATTTGTAGGAGGTGTCCTTCAGGGTCAGCAGCCCGGTACCCGCATGACAGCAGCCGATCTCCATCAGGTTGTGAAAGTGCAGGTCAAGAACCGAACAATCATGGTCATCGTAACCATACGGATGTGCCCATGCGTCGCCATACAGCGCGAGCAGCGGTTCCCCATAGGGGATTTCATAATAGCGAAATTCCAGTGCTTCCTTTTTGCGTGCCATTGTTTTGTGTACTCCTCAGTGCCAGGTTGTCCGGAACGCGCCGACAACGGCTGATTGTTATAGTAAACGACGCAAGTCGTTTTACATATTTGCTTCATCATAACAGAAAATCATGAAAAAAGAAACAGAAATCTTGACTTTTTCTGCTTGACGACAGGAGTTGAGATTTGTACAATATTCGTAACAGTTCAGAACAGCAGAATTATAAGTGAAATGACATCAGGGAGGAAAGACAAGAATGACTGAGTTTGATTACAGCAAAGTGAAAGATCCGAATTATTTTGAAGAGAATCGTCTGGAGGCACATTCGGATCATGCTTTTTTTGCATCCGGAGATGAGATGAAGAGCGGGAGAAACCATCTGGTTTACTCGTTGAATGGATTTTGGAAATTTTCTTACGCGAGAAATTATCAGAATGCGGTGAAAAGTGCAGACAATTGTGAAAGCTGGGAGGATATCCGCGTGCCGGCGCATATCCAGATGGAGGGATATGGCGTGCCGCAGTACGTGAACACGCAGTATCCGTGGGATGGGCGTGATGAGGTTTCACCCGGCGAGATTCCAGAGGAATTTAACCCGGTTGGAACTTATGTAAAGTATTTTACATTGCCGCCTGCAATGGCTGGCAAGCGCGTATTTGTATCCTTTCAGGGAGCTGAGAGCGGGCTGGCAATCTGGCTGAATGGGCAATACATCGGATACAGTGAAGACAGCTTTACCCCGGCGGAGTTTGAACTGACACCCTGGCTGATGGAAGAGGGCGGTTTAAATAAGCTTGCCGTTCAGGTTTTTAAATGGACTTCGAGCAGTTGGTGTGAGGATCAGGACTTCTTCCGATTCTCCGGGCTTTTCCGCGAGGTATATCTGTACGCAGTTCCGAAGGTACACGCGCAGGATATCCGCGTGCGCACGCTGCTGGACGACAATTATAGAGATGCAGACCTGGAAGTAGCTCTGAAGGTATGGGGCAGCGGCAGCGTTCGGGTAAGTCTGTTGGAGGAGAGTGCTGCGGTATGTCCGGCAGCTACATACAATATACATCGTAACGGTGCCGGGGAAATGGAAGGGGAAGAAACGTCTGCGAGTGAGCTTCTATTTTCGCTGCATGTTGCCGCCCCGCAGCTTTGGAGTGCGGAGCATCCGAATCTCTATACGCTTTTGCTGGAAATGCTGGATGAAAATGGCAAAGTGGTCGAGGTGATTCGCCAGAACGTAGGCTTCCGCCGTTTTGAAATGAAGGATGGCATGATGCATATAAACGGAAAACGGATTGTTTTCCGCGGCGTGGATCGTCATGACTTTAGCTCCAAATACGGGCGCGCAGTGACATATGAGGAGACTGAGCAGGACATTATTACCATGAAGCGCCACAATATCAACGCAATCCGTACCAGCCACTATCCGAACCACTCAGTTTTGTATGACCTCTGCGATCGGTATGGACTGTATCTGATTGATGAGACGAACCTGGAGTCGCATGGTACCTGGTGTGCCTATTTTCAGGGAACGGTCGGCCTGGACTATGTGGTTCCGGGTGATCATGAGGAGTGGATGGGCGCGATGCTGGATCGGGTAAATTCGATCTTTCAGCGTGACAAGAACCATCCGTCGATCCTGATCTGGTCTTGCGGCAATGAAGCGTTTGGCGGAAAGGTGATTTATGAGATGTCACAGCTGTTCCGCCGTCTGGATCCGACACGGCTGGTGTACTACGAGGGTATATTCAATGACCGGCGTTACAATGGCACGAGCGACATGGAGAGTCAGATGTACACGCCGGCAGAAGATATCCGGGAATTTTTGAAAAAGGATCGCAGCAAACCGTTTATCTGCTGCGAATACATGCACGCGATGGGAAACTCCTGCGGCGCGATGCAGAAATATACCGACCTGACAGAGGAGGAGCCGCTGTATCAGGGCGGATTTATCTGGGACTACATCGACCAGTCGATTACCAAAAAAGACCGTTACGGCATGCCGTTTGAGGCGTATGGCGGGGACTTTGACGAGCGGCCGAACGATTCAAACTTCAGCGGCAATGGCATCGTGTATGGCGGCGACCGTAAGCCTTCCCCGAAGATGCAGGCAGTAAAGTTCTATTATCAGGATATCCGGGTCTTTCCATCCGAGATGCAGGTGCGGGTGAAAAACCTGAGCCTGTTTACAGATACGGCAGAATATGACTGTGTTGTGTCCCTGGCGCGGGACGGGCGTCCGGTCTGCGAAGTACATATGGAACTGGCAGTGCCGCCGCTTTCGGAGAAGACCTTTGATCTGCCGTTTGAGGGGATGCCCTCTCGCCTGGCAGAGTCGGCAGACCGCAACTACGAAGAAAAGAACGCTGCCCATTGTGCTGCAGCGGCAGATTGCAGCTGCGATGAAACGAATGCTGCGCATGATGCGGGAACAGATCCGATACCAGACATTTGCCGGAATGAGCCGGGGGTGTCCTGCGAATATACCGTGACCGTATCTTTCTGCCTCAAAAAAGATACTCTGTGGGCAAAACGCGGCCATGAGGTCGCTTTTGGACAGTATGTCTATGGAAAATGTGAGACTGCGCGGCTGGATACCTCTGTATATGCGGCTTCCATGGCCGACTGCTGCCGTATGGCGGATGGGGCAGTCCGGCTGTCGGCGGCTTCTATGGAAGGATTCTCTTGCTGCGCTTCGGCGGAAGCACCTCTTACCGTTATACATGGCCAGGATAATATCGGTGTGCGCGGTGCACACTTTGACGCCCTGTTTGCCAATCAGATCGGCCTGACCTCTTACCGTGTCGGGGGCAAAGAGATGTTGAAAACCAGTCCGCAGCCGGATTTCTGGCGCGGTCTGACCGACAATGACAATGGAGCAAATGCAGCTGTCCGTTACGGCCAGTGGAAGCTTGCCAGTCTCTATGTAAGCGTGAAGAATCCAACGGAGCAAAGAGATCCGCGTCAGATTCCGCTGAGACTGGAGGAATATGAGGATCATGTGGTGATTCGTTATACTTATTGGATGCCAATGCAGCCGGTGGCGTCCTGTGAAATGGAATATACCGTGTATGGAGACGGCACCATTCAGGTGCGGCTTCACTATGATCCGGTTAAGGGAATTACCGAGATGCCGCTCTTTGGCGTGACGATGAAGATCGACGCGGATTACGATCAGATCGAGTGGTACGGCCTGGGGCCGGAGGAGACTTACTGCGACCGCGAGGGCGGGGCAAAGCTTGGTATCTACAGAAGCACTGTGCGTGAGAGTATGGCGAAATATCTGGTTCCGCAGGAGTGCGGCAACAAGACAGGCGTGCGTTGGGCGAAGGTGACCGATGAGCGGAACCGGGGGCTTTTGTTCTGGGACGGACCTGCGGTATCAGAGATACAGGCAAATACCGCAGATGCGGACTGCGCAGCGGCGCCGGAAAATCATTTGCCTGCCCATACCGGAGTCACAGCATCGGGAATGGAATTTTCCGCGATGCCCTATACTTCCCATGAGCTTGACAACGCGAAGCACGCATATGAGCTTCCACAGGTCCACTACACGGTGATTCGTGCGGCGCTTGCGCAGCTAGGCGTGGCCGGAGATAATTCCTGGGGAGCCCGTCCGCATGACGAGTATCTGCTGCGGGCAGATCAGACGCTGGAATTTACTTTCTGCTTCCGGGGGATTTGAGGAATCGAAAGGCGATTGGTGGCATGAAATACTCCGATGAACAACGCGTAAAAAATATACAGCAGCTTGAAGAAATAACTGAAAACAATAAGAGGGGGAGAAGCAACATGATTCAGAAAAATATCGTTCAATTGGTGCAATATGGTCTTACGACTGGTCTGATTGGGGCGGAGGACGCGATTTATACAGCCAACCGTGTTCTGGAGCTGCTGAAAATTGACGCTCTGGATGAGACAGCGGAAGCAGAAATTCTGGATTTTGCGGCCGAAAAGGCGGGGAGTAATGACGAGGATTTCATTGCGGCATTGCCGGACATCCTCGGCGCGATCTGTGACTATGCGTATGAAAACGGGATTCTGGAGGAAAATACGATCGGCTACCGTGATCTGTTTGACACGAAGGTGATGAGCCTGCTGGTCGACCGTCCTTCCAATGTGATCCGTAAATTTAATGAGCGCTATCAGAAGGATCCGAAGCTGGCGACAGACTTTCATTATAAATTCAGTCAGGATACCGACTATATCCGCCGTTACCGCATCGCACGCGATATGAAATGGGTGGCGCCGACGGAATATGGCGATCTGGATATCACGATTAACCTCTCTAAGCCGGAGAAAGATCCGAAAGCGATTGCGGCGGCGCGGAATGCAGCGCAGTCGGCGTATCCGAAATGCCAGCTTTGCATGGAAAATGAGGGTTACGCGGGGCGCCTGAACCATCCGGCGCGGCAGAACCACCGCATCATCCCGGTGACGATCAACGGCAGCCAGTGGGGCTTCCAGTATTCGCCTTATGTGTATTACAATGAGCACTGCATCGTCTTCAACAGGCAGCATGTGCCGATGAAGATTGAGCGCGCGACATTCGCGAAGCTGCTCGATTTTGTGCGGCAGTTCCCGCATTATTTTGTCGGCTCCAATGCGGATCTGCCGATTGTGGGCGGCTCTATCCTCAGTCACGATCATTTCCAGGGCGGCTGCTATGAATTCGCGATGGCAAAAGCGCCGGTCGAGAAAAAACTCGTCTTTACCGGATATGAGGATGTCGAAGCCGGGATTGCCAAATGGCCAATGTCCGTTATCCGCATCCGCAGTGAGCAGGCGGAGCGCCTGATTGATCTGGCGGACAAAATTCTGCTGGCATGGCGCAGCTATACGGATGAGGCGGCGTTTGTGTTCGCCGAGACCGAAGGGGAGCCGCATAACACGATCACGCCGATTGCCCGGAAACGCGGCGGCAAATTTGAGCTCGACCTGGTGCTGCGCAACAACATTACGACAGAAGAGCATCCGCTCGGGGTCTTCCATCCGCATGCGGAGCTGCATCATATCAAAAAAGAAAACATCGGCCTGATTGAGGTCATGGGTCTGGCGGTGCTTCCGGCCAGATTGAAGGGAGAACTGGAACACCTAAAGACAGCAATGGTAGAAGGCCGCGACATTTCCGGGGATGAAGAACTTGCCAAACACGCGCCATGGGTAGAAGAGCTGAAGCTGAAATACCGGAACAGCACCAGTACAACGGGCGGCGTGGGAGAATCGCTTTGCTTTACGGCAGACGCCATCGACCGGATCATAGAGGATGAGGTTGGCTTGGTGTTCAGCAAGGTGCTGGAGCACGCCGGGGTCTATAAGCGCACGGAAGAAGGTCAGGCAGCGTTTTTAAGATTTGTTGAGTGTGTGAATGGTAGGTGAGAGAAGCGCCTGACGAATAGCGAATCCGGTTCCTACTGCTCAAGAGTAAAATCCATTGCGTCGGTCACAACAATAAAGCCGATATCGGAAATTGTTCCGTCTGCTTCAATCGTCTGATTGTAGCTTTTTGGTGTAATAGTCAGTGAGGAATCTGTAATGGAATACTCGCCGTTCCAGCTGTCTGACAGGGAGAAGCTGTCACTGAAATTCAGCGTCACCGTCCAGCCGGAAAGGCCGCTGCCGGAGATATTTTCCAGTTCCATCGTATATTGGAAATAATATTGGCCGTTGCTTTCCCACTGATTCGCGAGGGAAACCGTATATTCGATGGAACCCTCAGAGGCAGTTCTGGTATCGCCGGAAGCGCCTGCCTGCGTGCCGCCGTTGGACGTATCAGCGGAATTGTTATCGGAATCGGAATTGCCGTCGGAACTGGAAGCATTTTCTGACGTATCCGCAGAGTTAGAACTTCCGGATGCGGTATCCTCCCCGGAAAGCGGCTCTCCGGTCAGCATTTCGTACAGCCACAGTCCGGATTCGTTGAGATCGTCGGCGGTGAAATCACTGGTCTTTGTGCAGGTGCTTTTGAGGATCGCAGAGCTTTCGTCCCGGTTGGAAAGGTTCCACATGACATAGCTGATCTGGCAGCTGTCGAGCAGTGAAATCCACTGATTTGCCTGATCGATGTCAAGCGCGCCGTTTCCACTGGCGTCACAGATGCCGTATTCGGAGACAAAGATAGGCAGCCCCGCATTTACCGCCGAGGTCAGCGTGCTGCGCAGAGAATCTGTGTGCGTAGCAGCATAAAAATGCAGCGTGTACATGAGATTGTCATATCCGGTGATGGGATCTGCGGCGGCCTGATCGACGTATTGGGACCAGTTCGGCGTCCCGACCAGAATCACGGCGTCCGGATCATTTGCGCGAATAATCGGGATGATTTCCGCAGCGTAAGCTTTGATGTCTGCCCAGGTTGTACTGCCATTTGGCTCATTGCAAATTTCGTAGAGGACGTTCACATTGTCTGCATACGTAGAAGACATTTCCTCAAAGAAAGCTTTCGCTTCCTCAATGTAGGTATTCGGGTTCCCATCAGAGAGAATGTGCCAGTCGATGATGACATACATATCCAGCTCGGTAGCGTATTCTACGCCGCTTTTTACCAGAGATTTCAGGTATTCCTGGTCGCCGTCTGTGCAGTAGCCGCCAGATTCCGCGGTATACATCGCCAGACGGATGATATTTATATTCCACTCGTTTTTGAACTGTGCGAAGCAATCCTTATTAATATATTCCGGATACCAGACGACACCGAGGGTGCTAATGCCTTTTAGCTGCACCGGATTGCCCTCCGAATCCGATAACTGCGTGCCGATGACCTGCAGCGCCCCACAGGTGGACGGGACCGCAATGGCGGAATCCCCAGAGACCTCCCCGGAAGTATCTTCGGCTGCTGATTCGCTTTCTTCGGCTTGTACACTTGCGGCACTCAGAAAGCCAAGTACGATGAAAAAGCCGAATGCCAGGATCAGGAGCATCGGTAATGGAAAAGATGCGATTTTCTGACTCATAAAAACCCTCCCTGTGAATATAATGGTAATCTTATTTTTCATAACGCTGCTTACCATGATTATAGCGATGGCCAGGGAAAATGTCACGCTTTTTTTGATTGTAATGTTACAAGGAAGCCTGAAAGGATAAAAATAGTTGCATAAAACGCCCATTATTTGCTATAATATAAAAAACCGTCATTTCGGGCTTATTTTGAATAAAACAAATTGATATTTCGGGATAAAAATGAATAAAACAAATCGTTATTTCGAAAATTTCCATCTGAAATAAGCTATTCGGGTTTGAAATTTCGATTTAAAAACAGAAACTTCAAACATGGGATGAAGAGGGGGACAGAATTATGTTTAAACGCAAGATTTATGATAAAATGAAGAAATGGAAAGAAGAGTCGGATGGTATGTCAGCCCTTTTGATAGAGGGAGCAGGGCGTATCGGCAAGAGTACGGTAGTGACAGAATTTGCGAAGAATGAATATAAAGAATTTCTGCTGATTGACTTTTCCATATGTGAAGAAGCCATAAAAACAAATTTTGATAATATAGGGAACCTGGATATGTTCTTTCGGAATTTGTTTGTATTGATGGAAAAGGTGCTGCCTGTAGGCCAGTCGTTGATTGTATTTGATGAGGTTCAATTGTTCCCAAAAGCACGTCAAGCAATCAAGCAATTAGTGAAGGACGGAAGATATCATTATGTTGAGACGGGCTCGCTCATATCCATAAACAGTAATGTAAAAGATATCCTGATTCCATCAGAAGAGGAAAGTCTGAAAATGTATCCGATGGATTTCGAGGAATTTTTATGGGCGAATGGCAATTATGTGTATATGGATGCAATAAGGGATTCTTTTGAACACAGAAAACCGCTGGGCGGCGACATCCACAGGAAAATTATGCAGATGTTCAGAAACTATATGGCGGTCGGAGGAATGCCGCAGGCTGTGAGCGCTTATGTGGAGGGAAAAGATTTCCGGGCGATTGACCGGGTGAAAAGAAACATTATTAAACTGTATACGCAGGATTTGAAGAAGCATGATAGAGATGATGGGGATCGCGCCTCTTTGGTCTTCAAATCCTTACCGGAACAGCTGATGAACCATAATTCTGTCTTCCGATATTCGGTTGTAGATGAAAGCGCGAGGCAAAAGAATTGTATGAATGCCATTGATTTTTTGGGTGAGTCCATGATTGTAAATAATTGTCTCAATGTGACGAAGCCCGATGTGTCATTGGCGTTATATTCGGATCGCTCGAAATTTAAAATGTATATGGGTGATACCGGATTACTGATTTCTTATTTATTGCAAAACAGCAAGGAGACACCAGATAAAATGTACAGAGCGCTTATATTGGACAATCTGGGGATTAATCAAGGTATGATTTTTGAGAATATGGTAGCACAGATGCTTCGCACCAATGGTTATGAGTTGTACTATCACGAATTTACTTATAAGGCAGAAAATAATGAGACGGAAAAGCCGTACGAGGTAGATTTCCTACTGGTAAGGGGGAAAAGAATTGTCCCAATAGAAGTGAAATCATCTAATTACCGAAGTCATAAATCGTTTGATTATTTTAAGACGAAATATGAGGTGAAAATGAACGAGAGGTATCTGATTTACGCAAAAGATTTAGATGTGGCAGAGGACATTACGTATATTCCAATTTATATGACGTGTTGTTTGTAAGATCGTTGTTATTATTTTTCAAATCTGATCGCGGTTCGTTCTGGTTTTTGATGAATGGTTCTTTCTGGCTGAAGGCAGGAACTGCGAGATGCCAAACGAGTGCCTTGCAAGACAGAATTTTGTATGATAGAATGACTTTACCATACGTATTCCGTGCGGACGCGCAGAAAAGACAGTCCCGGAAAGCGTGAATCGGTACAGCAGTGAAACCGAAGCATTAATTAAGAATTTTAGGAGAAACAGAAATGGCGGATAGGGATAAAAAGAAAAAACGAGGCGGACGGCGTCTGGTTCTGGTGGGGACATTGAGCGTGGTGGCAATTATGCTGATTTTGGCATGTGTCGCCGCGTTTGCGGTCAATCATGTGATGAGCAGCATCAGCGAGATTGAGGAAGTTGAGCTTCTGGATCCGGAAAGCGAAGATTTTGAGACGGATGAGGATGCCGGTGAGGACAGTATGGATCCGGATGAAGTAGAATGGGCAGAGGATGTGGAAGAGGAGACAGAAAAGAGTGCAGGCGTGACGAATATTCTGCTGATCGGGCAGGATACGCGTACGACAGGCGCGCGGGAGCGCTCGGATTCCATGATTCTCATTTCGATCAACGACGATACGGATGAGGTCAATATGATTTCTATTATGCGGGATCTGTATGTACAGATTCCCGGCTATTCAGACAACCGCATCAACGCTGCTTACCAGTTTGGCGGGGCGACGCTGCTTGATGAGGTGATTGAGAAGAACTTCGGCGTGACGATTGATTATAATGTAGAGATTGATTTTTCTGGTTTCCAGAGCGTCATTGACCTGTTAGGGGGCGTGGATATCACGCTGACCTCGACGGAGGCAAGCTATTTCCGAGCGCAGGGATATAGTGTGTCGGAAGGCACCAATCATGTGTACGGCGAGTTTGCGCTTGTCTATGCGCGCACACGGTATGTTTCTACAGCCACGGAGGCCAACGACTTTGGCCGGACTCAGCGGCAGCGCACGGTAATTACAAGTATTTTTAATGCGTACAAGGATGTCGGGCTTGCAACACAGATTTCGCTGATCGATGATATCCTGGAGTTGGTGTCAACCGACATGACAAACACGGAAATCCTTTCCATGCTGTACCTCGCGCAGTCGATGGATTTGAGTGAGCTCGGATCTTACCGGATCCCGGTGGATGGTTCTTACACGAATCAGACGATCCGCGGCATGAGCGTTCTGGTGCCGGATCTGACGGTGAACCGCGCGGCGATCAAGGAAATGATTGCCGGGACATATGAGCAGTAAAAAGATTCTGGAGTATAGTTGTGACGGCAGGAAATAGTGGAATAACGGAATCGTTATCCGATAGTAAAATCGGGTGTTGACAAACCGGTTTGAAATGCTATACTTGTCTGAGTGACGCAATCAGATATCCCGATGCGAATACGGTTGGATGTTTCGTTACTTCGCGGAATCATTGTTGGGAAAGAATCGAGAATAAGCGTTCGATTTTTGCCTGGCAGCTGTGGAACGGGCGGCCAAATTGCGCATAGATAGAGAATAACACGTAGAAGAGAAGAGTAAAATGCGGAAGCATCCAGAGAGAGGGCGGCTGCTGGAAAGCCCTTATGCGGAACCATTTGAAAACTGCCTCCGAGTGACCCCAATCCGGTCCGGTGACTCCGTTATCGTCGAATGAGTAAAAACCAGGGTGGAACCGCGGTATTGTATGATCGCCCCTGACAGTCTTTTTGGGCTGTCAGGTTTTTTTTATGCACAGAGCCGGGTAAGGAATTTTGCGGCTAAAACCGCACCCGGCTCGCGCAGCGGATAGGGTGAGAGGACTCCCCCTTATCCGATCGTACACAGGTTTGAGTAAAATCCGGTAGTTTTGCTACTCGTTTAGTACCTGTCCTGTTTTGAAGAAAGGAGAGAATCTATGAAAGAAAAATGGAAAGCAGTAAAGACCGTCTTTTTGTCAGACTGGAGTCCGCTGGAAAAAGGCCTGCTTCTCACAGATGTGTTGCTGTTTGGAATTTTGCTTGGCTGGCTGACATCGCCGATGAAAGGCGGGATTACCCTGTTCAGCCACAATGGAAGCGGCAATTCTTCTGACGAATACATTTACGGCTCCGATGAGGAAGATGACGAAGAAGAGTAATACAGATGCCAGATAAGTCCCTGCCGGATGGCATTCCGCATAGAGTGAGGGAAAAGCCTCTTAATTTAGAAAGGTACGGAACCGTTCCATGGCGGAAATGAAAACAGGGAAAATAAGTGCAAAATAAGGAGGATGACATAACATGATAATCACATTGAAAGACGGATCAACACGGGAATACGCGCAGCCGATGGCTGTCATTGACATCGCGAAGGACATCAGCGAAGGCCTGGCACGGGTGGCGACGGTTGCCCAGATCAATGGCGAGGAGGCAGATCTGCGCACGGTCGTGGATTCAGACTGCGAGCTGAATATTCTGACCTTTGACAGCCCGGAGGGCGCCGCTGCGTTCCGCCACACGACCTCGCATATCATGGCACAGGCGATCAAGCGTCTGTACCCGGATGTGAAGCTGGCGATTGGCCCGTCGATTGCGGATGGCTTCTATTACGACATTGACAGTGAGAATCCGATCACGCCGGAGGATCTGGAAAAGATCGAGGCGGAGATGAAGAAAATCGTGAAGGAAGGGCTGCCGCTTATCCGCTTTACGAAGCCGAGAGAAGAGGCCATCGCTTACTTTAAAGAAAAGAATGAGCCGTATAAGGTGGAACTGATCGAGGATCTGCCGGAGGATGCAGAAATCAGCTTTTATCAGCAGGGAGAGTTCGTAGACCTGTGCGCGGGTCCGCATCTGATGAGTACGAAGCCGGTGAAGGCGTTCAAGCTGACCAGCATTGCCGGTGCCTACTGGAGAGGCTCGGAGAAGAACAAAATGCTGACCCGTATCTATGGCACAGCATTTACCAAAAAGGCAGACCTGGATGAGCACCTGGCTCGCATCGAAGAAGCAAAGAAGCGCGACCACAGAAAACTCGGCAAGCAGCTTGGTCTGTTCATGATGGCGGATGAGGGTCCGGGCTTTCCGTTCTTCCTGCCTAACGGCATGATTCTGAAAAATACGCTTCTGGATTACTGGAGAGAGATTCACACCAGGGCGGGCTATGTCGAGATTTCGACGCCGATTATCCTGAACCGTCAGCTCTGGGAGACCTCTGGTCATTGGGATCATTATAAGGAAAATATGTATACGACGGTCATCGACGATGAAGACTATGCGATCAAGCCGATGAACTGCCCGGGCGGTGTGCTTGTGTACAAGTCAGAGCCGCGCTCCTACCGCGACCTGCCGCTGCGCATGGGCGAGCTGGGCATCGTGCACCGCCATGAGAAATCCGGCCAGCTGCACGGCCTGATGCGTGTGCGCTGCTTTACGCAGGACGATGCGCATATCTTCATGACCCCGGAGCAGATCCGCGGCGAGATCAAGGGCGTGGTAAACCTGATCGATGAGGTATATCAGCTCTTTGGATTCAAATATCATGTGGAGCTCTCCACCCGTCCGGAAAATTCCATGGGCAGCGACGAGGACTGGGAGATGGCGACCGACGGTCTGCGCGGCGCGCTCGACGAGCTGGGCCTGGATTATGTAGTCAATGAGGGCGACGGCGCGTTCTACGGTCCGAAGATTGACTTCCATCTGGAGGACTCCATCGGCAGAACCTGGCAGTGCGGCACCATTCAGCTCGACTTCCAGCTGCCGCAGCGCTTTGAGTGCGAGTACATCGGCGCGGACGGCGAAAAGCACCGCCCGATCATGATTCACCGTGTGGCGTTCGGCTCCATCGAGCGTTTCATCGGTATCCTGATCGAGCATTTTGCAGGCGCGTTCCCGACCTGGCTCTCTCCGGAGCAGGTGCGCGTTCTGCCGATTTCTGACAAGTATATTGATTATGCGGACAAGGTAAAAGCGGCGCTCCGCGAGGAAGGCATTCGGGCGAACGTCGATACCCGTGCGGAGAAGATTGGCTACAAGATCCGCGAGGCGCAGATTGCGAAGACTCCGTATATGCTCGTAGTCGGCGCAAAAGAAGAGGAAGAGGGACTTGTGTCCGTCAGAAGCCGCTCCGAGGGCGACAAGGGACAGAGCAGCCTCGCAGATTTCACGGCGACGATCAAAGAAGAAATCGCGACGCGGGCGAGGTAAAAGAAAGAAAACTTACACTGGTGATCCAGGGCATGCCGGACATATGACGCTCGGGATGCCCTGGATTTTAAGCAACGATTCAATCCAGGTTTTGGAAAATACGGAACAGTTGTGCTTGATTCGTATGGAGGAAATGCAGATGCATTTGCAAAAGGATCAGTTAAGTAGAATTATTATAAGCGGTTTTAAATCAATAAAAAAATGTGATATTACATTTGGAAATATTAATGTTTTTATCGGAAGTAATGGGGCCGGTAAATCGAATTTTATTTCTTCTTTTTCTATGCTGCAAAATATTCTTGCAAAAAATTTGCAAGTGTCGGTGGCGAAAAAGGGAGTAAATTCTTTGCTGTATAATGGAAGAAAAGTGACTGAGAAAATAGGCTTTGAGGTATTTTTTGGAAATAATTCTTATGGATTTGAATTGGTTCCCACGGATGATAATCGACTGATTTTTCAAAAAGAATATTTCGGATACCATGGAAATTGGGAGAATGAGAGCATTGTTGCTCAGGGTAACAGTGAATCTATGTGGGAAAATGGTGTTCAAAATCAGATAGATTCCTATGTTGTGCCTATTTTAAAAAAACAGATGTGGAGGGTTTATCATTTCCATGATACTGGAAACAGCGCCAGAGTAAAACAAGAGCATAATGTTTCAAATAATCAGGCACTCTTGTTTGATGCAGCTAATCTTGCAGCTTTCCTTTATCGATTGAAAAAAAACCATACTGCGAATTATGAAGAGATTATACGCACTGTTCAATTGATTGCACCTTATTTTTCTGATTTTGTGCTGGAACCACAGGAGGAAAACCAGGAACTTATTATTTTAAAATGGAAACAAAAGGGGTGCGAAGATGTTTTTAACGCATCTCAGCTATCAGATGGAACACTGCGTTTTATCTGCCTTGCTGTTTTATTATTGCAACCACATGAACTACAGCCTGCAACGATTATTATTGACGAGCCGGAACTGGGCCTTCATCCATATGCGATTACTGTTTTTGCAGAGATGGCAAAACAAATCGCAGAAGAGAAGCAGCTTATCATTTCAACACAATCTGTGGAACTGTTAAATGAATTTGCGGCAGAGGATGTGATCGTTGTTGACCGGGGAAGAGAAGGCTCAGAATTTAAACGCCTCGATGCCAGAGAACTGGGAATCTGGCTGGAAGAAGATTATTCTTTGGGTGACTTATGGAAAAAGAACATTCTGGGGGGCAGGCTTTCAAGATGAAGAATGTATATATTTATTGTGAGGGACCTACAGAGGAATCTTTTGTTAACGAATTATTGTATCCGTACTTTTTTAATCTGGGTATTTATGTTTTTCCGATTGTTTGTACATCAAAGCGTACATCTGAAATAAAACTCAGAGGAGGAGTCAGTACTTTCGGGAAAATTAGAAAAGAACTTACGATGCTTTGCAAGAGCCATCCTCATGAGTATGTGACGACTATGTTTGATTACTATGCGATGCCAGCGGAAACGCCAGAAATCAGATTTCAAGATGCAGATATATTTAACCGGACAGATCATGTTGAAGAAGCTATTGAAAAAGAACTGGCCTTGCCCAATTTAAAATTTCATTTTATGCTGCACGAATTTGAAGGAATTCTGTTTTCCAGGCCGGAGTCATTTCTGATGATTGCCGATGAACGTACAGTTGATGCTATTCGAAAAATTCGCGATGCTTTTCCAACCCCGGAGCATATTAACAATTCTTATGAAACTGCCCCTTCAAGGCGGTTAAGCCAGATCATTCCAGGGTACGCAAAAATCAGGCATGGTACAATTTTGTCAAAAGATATGGGAATTGATGTGATAATGGAGCAATGTCCTCATTTTAGAAAATGGATTAGAGAAATTGCTGCATTATGATTCCTTTTCAATCTTGCGAAGCAGCAAGCCAGGTATCGTGTTCGCATCGGGGTATTTGTTTGAGTAGTCACGATTATCAGGAACCAGAGCATTTTGGTTGAACTATCATCCGGGATGCCCTGTTTTTTTCATCCGATAGGAAAGTTCTCCGAACTTCCCTGTCGGACAAAAAAACCTCCGGGGGATGCACATACCGCGCTAGAGGAAATTGTCTGCTAGCGCAGACGCGCGGCAGCGCGAGAATCACCGCAAAGCGGGATTCCATTTTATGCGCACGGCCGCACAAGGAATATTTCTGACAGCAGCACTGTATCTGATTTGGGTGAAATTATCTGACAAACAGAGAGCAAAAGGGGGAGATTAAAGGGCAAAAGGATAGGAAAATCGGATGCAGGTATCACTTTATTCCGTTAAGTTGCAAAATAATCTGACAAAATGACACCGAATCTGTAGTATGGATATTCCATTTCATGTTCAAAACGACTAAAATTAAACCATATAAAGCGTCAAATCTGTAGGAAATGCATATGCCAAACGGCTAGGCAGACATGTGTACTTTTTAGGGGTTAGTCGTTTTCGCAACTCGTTTTCAAAAATTTCAGAAAAGGAGAATAGTATAATGAAAACAATTTCCAGAAGAGATTTTCTGCGCGGCTCTGCAGCAGCAGCAGTCGGCACAATGGCATTCGGATCGCTTGGAATGACTGCATCCGCAGAGGAGAAGGTAAAGCTGAAGGGTTTGTTTATTTCCCATTCCCTGACCAAGAGTCTTGATGAGATGCTGTGGCTGCAGGAGATCGAGGAAGCGGCAGGTGTTGAGATCGAATGGGAGCAGATTTATACGGATTGGGATCAGGTAAAATCCACCCGTTTTGCTTCCGGAGATATCCCGGATATTCTGATCAACGCGACAGCAGATTCTGACTATGCGACCTATAATGGACTGTTCATGGAACTGACCGATCTGATCGCGGAGTATGCGCCGAATATTACGGCGATGTTCGAGGAGCAGCCGGATACCAAGGTGCTGGCGCAGACTTACGAAGGTGAGATTTATGCAACGCCGAAGTATCAGGGCAAGTGGCCGGATTCCAACACCGTTATGTTTATCAACCAGAACTGGCTGGATAATCTGGGACTGGAAGCGCCGACGACTCTGACTGAACTGAAGGACGTCCTGATTGCGTTCCGCGACAACGATGCAAATGGCAACGGCGACAGCACCGATGAGATTCCGCTTGACTTCAACTCCTGGTTTGGCGGTGCGTATTCTCTGACAAACCTGATTGGTTCCTGGGGGATCCAGCTGACCAACTGGGGTACTGACGGATATTTTGCAGAGGATGGCGAAGTGAAGAACTATGCGGTAGATGAGCGCTATAAGAACTTCATTAAATATCTCGCAGATCTGTATTCCGAAGGCCTGATCAATGTAGACGCGATCACGAACGACTATTCGATGTTCCAGTCTCTCTCCCGTGGTGATGAGAATGGCGACGCGATCGTAGGCTGCGTAATGGGCTGGGAAGAGACGGATAAGTTTGGACCGACTCTGTATGAGCAGTATGTACCGGTAGGCCCGTTTGTTAATGATTACGATGTAGAAGCGGGTACCTATGAGCCACACTGGACCTATGACTTCTCTGGCCTGAATATGAGCTCGAACCGTATCTGCATGAGCGCTGCCTGCTCGAATCCGGAAGCGGCAATGCGGTTCATGGATAAGTTTTATGAGGCAGAGGTATCTGTACAGGTACTCTTCGGTGGTATTTCCGATGGCTGCGTAGAGAAGACCGGCGACAACAGCTATAAGGTTCTGGATCCGCTGGATCCGGATACGGATTCTGGTACATGGAAGTGGACGTCTACAATGGCAGACAATGGCCCAATGTATATCCGTGACGATACGGAAATCGAGATGGCACAGGATATGACCTACGCGATCGAAGAGAGAGTCCAGTATGAGGATGCTATGGCTCTGGTAGACGACACCAACTATTATCCGCAGATGTTTATGAAGTACACGACAGAAGACAACAACACAATGGCTCTGCTTCAGGCGAATGTAACGAATATTACAGATAATTACTGGGCGTTGTGGCTGACTGGTGAGTCAAATATTGACGATGACTGGGATTCTTATGTAGAGTCTGTTTATGCAGCTGGTCTGACCGATATTCTTGCGATTCGTCAGGAAGCATTTGACAGATACCGCGGCGTATCCGAATAATCGGAGAAAAGAGTGATTGCATCCATACAATTGAATGCGGTTGATGTGTAGCGGGGCGCGGAGAATTCCGCGCCCCTTCTTTTCCATGAAAATGAAGGAGGGAGATTTATGGCAAAAAGTAAGGAGCTGCAGGTGGTCAAAAAAAAGAGCATCGGCTGGCATATTCAACGGGAGTGGCAGCTTTACGTGATGCTGCTTCCGGCCGTGGCGTATATTTTCATCTTCTGCTATGTCCCGATGGCGGGGATTCAGCTCGCTTTTAAGGACTACAGCTACGCGACAGGGCTCTATGGCGGCAAATTTGTCGGATTCAAATATTTTATCCAGTATTTCACCAGTACGAACTTCTGGCCGACGCTGCGCAATACCTTCGTGACGTCCCTGGTGAGTATTGCGCTCGGATTTCCGGCACCGATTATCCTGGCGCTGGTGATCAATCAGCTGCGCAACTCAAAGTGGAAGAAGGTCGTACAGACGACGGTGTATATTCCGTATTTTATTTCTACTGTTGTACTGGTATCCATGCTGAATATTCTGCTGGCACAGTCAAACGGCGTCATCAGTAACGCTCTGAAAATGATTCACCTGGTTCCGCAGAATGTCAACCTTCTGGGCAGCCAGAAATACTTTGTCTGGGTGTACGCAATTTCCGGCGTATGGCAGAGCATGGGCTGGAACAGCATCATCTACATTGCCGCGTTATCTTCGGTGGACGCGGAGCTCTATGACGCGGCGAAGATTGATGGCGCGAGCCGCTTCCAGACGGTGGTACATATCGAATTCCCGACGCTGATCCCGACGATTGTCATCCTGCTGATCATGAACATGGGCAATATTCTGAATGTCGGCTTTGATAAGATCTACCTGATGCAGAACAGCCTGAACCTTGGCGCCTCGCAGGTAATTTCCACCTATGTCTATACGGTAGGTATCAAGTCGGCGCAGTTCAGCTTTGCGACGGCGGTAGGCCTGTTTACGAACGTGATCAACTTTATCTTCCTGATGGGTACGAATACCATCTCGAAGCGGCTGACCGGTTCCGGATTGCTGTAGGAGGTGCGAAGCAATGGCAAAACAAAAAATGGCAGCTAATAAGATCAAAGAGCGAGGAAAGTCGGACCGGATTTTCAACGCCTGCGTGCTGTTGATCAGCATCGTGGTATTTCTGATCATCCTCTATCCGCTCTGGTTTGTCGTGATTGCGTCAATCAGTAATTCAGACCTCGTCAATCAGGGGAAGGTAGTTTTTCTGCCGAAGGATATCCGCTTCTATGGATTTAAGCAGATTCTGGAGGATTCCCGCATATGGACAGGCTATGCGAATACGATCCTTTATGTGGTAGTTGGTACGGCGCTGAACCTGGCGGTCACCATGCCGGCGGCTTATGCCCTCTCCCGGCCGGACTTCCGGGCGAAGAACCCGATCATGATGTACTTTGTTTTCACCATGTACTTTTCCGGCGGCCTGGTTCCTCTGTATATGACAATCAGCAACCTTGGCCTGATCAGCACCAGATGGATCCTGATCCTCATGGTTCTGGTCAACACCTACAACCTGATCATCGCCCGAACGTTTATTCAGAACTCCATTCCGAATGACCTGTATGAGGCGGCGCAGCTCGACGGCTGCAATCATTTCCGCTACTTTGGACAGATCGTTATGCCGCTGTCCAAGGCAATCATCTCCGTGGAGCTTCTGTACTACGCAGTGTACCACTGGAATGATTACTTTACTGCATTGATGTACAACTCCAATTCGGACTATGAGCCGCTGCAGATGGTACTGCGCCGGATCCTGCTGCTGAATGAGGCATTCTCAAGCGGCAACGGCGGTGTGCAGGGCGGCTATGCTCAGTCCTCCGCAGATCAGGTGAAATACGCGGTAATCATTGTGTCCACCGTCCCGATCCTGTGTGTATACCCGTTTGTTCAGAAATACTTTGAGCAAGGCGTTATGGTAGGCGCGGTGAAGGGCTGACAGATGGCGTCTGCACACATGCTGTAAGAGAGCGGTATGCAATTAATTGTGTATACGCGGAACGGTAGAGAATCATTGAAAAGATAAAACGGCGAAGACCCCTTTCAGATGGTATCTGTCTCCATATGGAACAGGCAGGTACATATTAGAGAGGGGTCTTTTGTATACAGACGCGTCTTTCATCATGGATGAGCCGACAGCCGCGCTGGCTCCGATCGCCGGAGCAGAAATCTACGCGAAATTGAATGAAATCACAGGAGAGAGGACGTCCGTTTACATCAGCCATCGCCTGTCCTCCTGTAAATTCTGCGATACCATCGAAGTATTCCAGGAAGGCCGCCTGATCCAGCTGGGAAGTCATGAACAGCTTATGGCAGATGAAAACGGAAAGTATCAGAAGCTTTGGAATATGCAGGCACAATACTATGATGATACCAGGGGTGCTGCGTGTCGGTGACAGGTGCCTTATGTCCAGATTTTCGCGGCTCAGATAAAGAAAAGAGCCATACCTTCTGCGTGTATGGCTCTGGAATCATCACAATTTGTACGAACTTCAGGAAATTCCATACTGCTCCTTAATTCGTTTTAACTCAGCCAGCGCATCTTCTGCCCTTTTTCTGGCATCGTCAGCTTCCTTTTTGGCGCTTTCTGTCTCCTTCCTGGCCGTCTCTATTTCTTCTTTGACTTCCGCCCTGACTTCTTCTTTGACTTCTTCTTTGACTTCTTCTTTGACTTCCGCCTTGACAGTGTCTCTGAGCTCCTCTTTTGCTATTTCGATTGCCTCTTCTTTCACTACTTCCAGAGCGTCATCCCAATTCCACTGAGTAAAAAGCATGTTTTCCACCTCCGAGCTGTGTCTGTTAAGAAACTCAGTCATGATCCCTTCCTCACGGCATTTTCGGATGGCAAGGGTAATGGCCTTTTCCCGATTACGATTTTCTGTTTTCATGAATTGCCGGATATATTCCATAAAATCAGAATACTCCTTCATGGGTTGACAGTTTGCAAGAATCGAATGGCCTTTTCCTTTGTTGATGTTAATGACCTTTGTAGTGAGATCCATCATGTAAGATTCCCTTGAAATCATAAAGGAATCAGAAAGCCTGATTTCTTTTTCGAGAGGGTAATCCTTTGCTCCATTATAAAAGACATAGAATTCAGGCGTCGGGATCTTGATTCGTCGTTCCCTGTATAAGTCCCGTGGGTTTATCAGGCGTTCTATGGTACGGCCATAATAGACGAGGTTGCGAAGCGGCATATTTTCGTTGATGGTAGACTGGTGTTCGCTGATCACCAATACCGTCTCGTTCGCTAAAAATGAAAGATCATTTTTGCGTGCCATAAACAAAACACCCTCCAGAGTCTCGTATCGGATATCTTCCGGTCTGGTACCGCTGGTACCCGCAATCGCGTCATAGAGTGCCGCAGCGTTTTTGCTTTCCCCGAAATAAGCGGTAAATACTGAGGACTTTACCTCCCTGTTACCATGATCCATTGTTGTGATGACTGAGCTTTTCTCATTGTTCCTGCTGGTTCTGTTATCTGTACTGGTTCCTTCCTTTCCCATTTACCGGCGGCTCCTTTCTGTTGTTTGCGCAGAAACAGAGCAGCCATTTTGAAAATTTGCATTTGCCTTGTACTGTATTATATACGAATATGGGCAAAAAAGCTATCTGTTTCTGCAGATTTTTCGGAAATCTTTCTTTTATGCTCTTTTCTCTTTTGTTTGCTGGTCTCTATGGCATTTTTCAGAAGTGAATGATGCTTTGTCATAGATGGATTTTCTTTTGTTAGACATGTAAAAACTG
This sequence comes from Lachnospiraceae bacterium, assembly GCA_021200475.1. GTDB lineage: Bacteria > Bacillota > Clostridia > Lachnospirales > Lachnospiraceae > Choladousia. The sequence goes on along the minus strand of JAJQGP010000067.1, from coordinate 47,399 downwards.
AGTATAATATAAAATGAATATGTATGAAGCAACATAAATATAAATAACATACTATAGAATATTTGTCAACTATTAAACCTGTTTTATAATGTTTACACAAACAGTTTGCCTGGAATAGCAGGCATATGCTTCTATATATCTCAAAGCATAATGATAATGTAAATGGTTTAGTAGAAAGGATTTATTATTAAAAATGTCTGATAACAACGGAGGAAAGGTATGTACATTGGTTTAGGCATGGGATTCGGTACGTTTGATCTATTATTTACGATCGTATTTATCTGTGCGATTGCTGTTTTTTAGGAAGGATTCCGACGAATGATTGTAATGTTTGCGATATTGCGTCGGCGTGCAGTCCATAATAGATTTGAACTTTGCAATATAATGATTCGAGCGACAAAAGGGGTATGATACTACGGATTGCTACGTGCTTCGCACTCTCGCAATCCTAAAAACACTCAGAATCCGCTCATTTTGACCCAAAATCATGGTCAAAATGGCTACTTCTTCGTGTTTTTGCGGTCCCCAAGGTCATGAATAGGAACGCAAGCGTTCCATTCCCGACCTTTTGTCCCTTGTATCATATCATTAGAAAAATGCAAGCAAAACTTCAGCTTATATTGTGTTAATACGAACGGTTTGCATGGGTTGGCAGTCATTCTTTTCGAAGACATCCATGTGACGATATTTGCGAAAAGAGCTTGCATACGGTTTTACATGTTATCGAAAAGAACCGGAAAAATGATACAAGAACTTGTAATTTGGATATGGAGGGGGGAGAATAAATAGTATAATAATAAAGACTGTGAATTGGCATGGCATGTTTTTTTCAAACAGATGAGGGGGGAGAGTTTGTTGGATGCATCTGAAAGTTTATTGGGCATGAAGCGTGTGGGCAGACATCAGTTTTTCGTGAGTCTGTTCTCTGTCCCTATGGGAATTGTTGTGGCAAGGCTGGTGGCGAGAGCAGTCACGCTTGCGACGCAGGGGGATGTCAGGCATACCTGCAGGATTGCACTGGCGCTGACGTTTGCTGTGATTGTATGGAGGGCTGTAGAAGCGGCCGTGCAGGTTGCCCTGACCAGAGAAAAAACAGAGGTTCTGCAGGCGTATCGCATGAGTATTTACCGTAAGCTTCTGAACCTTCCGCTTAGCAGACTTTACTGTAATGAGCGGGGGCAGAGCATCGAAGGACTGACCAATGATTTCAATGAGGTTGCAAAGCGTGATACAGAGCTGATACCAGGGCTTTTGGCCGGCATTCTTACGGTGACGGTTTATGGAATTTTTATCGCTTACTACAGTCCGGTGACAGCCGGGATTCTTTTGCTGATTTCGCTGTTGCAGATCCTGCCGCCAGTTATTGTGAAAAGGTACATGCAGATGAATTATGAGGACTGCCGCGAGATAGAAGCGAATCTGGACGGATTTTTTCTGGAAGCGTACCATGGCTTTTCTACGATCCGGCTGTATGGACGGAATGACTGGATGGTCGGGAAGCTGAAGAAGCTGCATAAGAAATATGCCCGGATTGGGAATCGTTCCACGGTTACAATACATGTGGAGCGTTCGATGGAAATCCTGTTAAAAAATATCCTTCAGTACGGCACTTATGGTCTGATTGGTTATCTGGTGTTGCTTGGCTTTACGAGTATGGAGGCTGGGATTCAGTCGATCGCTCTTTCTTCTGAGTTTTTTGCTGCGGTTCTTTCTGTTTTTCGGGCCATACCGGAATTTGGTACGGTAAAGGTGGCAGAGAAGAGGTTGGCTTCGTGGCTCGAATCAGATACGGGACAGGAGATGACTGGCAGAAAAAAGGGGAAAACGGAAGGGGAGGCTGCAAATTCCCAAACCGTAATATCGAATTACTGTGTGAGTGGCGAAGAGACGGAGAGAAAGGAAAAAGTGGAAAACACGAAAAAGGATAAGTCTAAAAGCTACGAACAGCAAAGCAGACATGAAATTATGCTGAATTTCGATGCGGTTAGTTATCGGTATTCCGAACAGAGTGTGCCGATTCGCGATTTCAGTGAAAGGATAGAGCCGGGCGTCACGCTGATACGGGGCGCCAACGGAAGCGGAAAATCCACTCTTCTGAAGCTGACAGTCGGACTTTTGCTGCCACAGTCAGGTGCGATTACACTGGTATTGCCCACTTGCGTCAGTTCCAAGGACTGTGCGTCGGGATTTTCAGCGGATGACAGTCAATGTCTCCTGAGGGATATACCTTCGTGTGGAGACATTATGCACAAATCGAAGGAAGAGGAGAGTTCAATGCGGGGAATCGCTCCGGTTCATCTGCTGCCACAGAGTTTTCCGGGAGATATCCTTTTTTTGCCACAGGAGGATCTCAGTATTGGAATCTCACCCATGCAGTTTTATGAGATGACAGAGGGACTTTCGGTAACGGAGGCAGTGAAATGTGCGTGTTCATTTGGGCTTTCCGAGGAATTGCTGCGTGACGGGAAAATTGATGAGCTTTCCGCCGGCCAGCGCAAAAAGGTTTACCTGGCGATGGCTTTTTCCATGCAGCCTGTAGTTTTGTTGTTGGACGAGCCTGGCAATGGACTTGATGCGGAAGGCGAGAGGAGACTGATTACGCTTTTGAATAATAGAAAAAAAGCACGATCAGGGGAAAGAGATGCGTTTACAATGGTGGTGACGCATGACCCGGCACTCGATGAGACAGCTGACCGCGTGATCCTGCTTACGGATGCGGTTCTGCCTGCCGAAGATGATGTGTCTTCAGGAGCACTGTGTGAAGAGGCTGAAAAAGAAGGGGAGGAGATGCAGTCATGAGGGCGGAACGAAAACAGGTGATCCGAGATTGCGGGAAAGCGATGAATCTGACTGTTATTATCTATGGCCTGACTGAATTGGTCACAGGGGTGCTGACTACCTATATAGCGACTGTGTTAGGAAGATTTGCGGATGCTGTTCTGACGCAGAATCTTTCGGTCGGACGTGGAGAACTGATGAGGCTGCTGGCGTGTATCCTGCTGCTGTCGATCGTAATACCGCTGCTCTCTACGCTTCCGGAGATTCAGATGTTCTCCGCGACTCTGCGTCATGAGAGAATGTTGTTTCAGCGCTTTCTTGATCGAAAATATTCAGCCTTTCGTTCGATGGATGAGGGAGATCTGGCCTATCTGATCTCCGAAGAGGCTACCGAGATGCGGATTTACTGGACATTACTTGGTCAGCATCTGCTCGCGCTCCCGTTTCTGACTGCTTATTTGCTCTACAGTGCTCTGCAGGTGAGTGTACTCTTTACTCTGGTTGTTTTTGTGATTTCCCTTCTGAAGCTTCTGATACCAATTGCGGTGAAAAAGTGGCGTGTAAAATATGATCAGGAGACCAGAGCGTATAATCAAAGCCGGAGAAATCTTGAAGTTGCGCTGATTGGCCAGGCCTGGAAGATCCGAATCTATGGGATACAAAAGGGAATTCTCTCTAAGCTTTCCTCCCTGTATGAGGAATATTATGAAAAAGTGCTGAAAAAAAGCGCAGTGCTGGAGGCTGCGGCAAACGGGCTTGGCAAGTGGCTGGATACCTTCTGCGTGCTGATGATTCTGGTCTGCGGTGTGATTCTGGCAGCGAACGGGAACATTACCGTCGGTGCCATTGCTGCCATGTATGGATACTTTACGGTTTTTGACCTTTTGCTTACTTATGCGCAGTATATCGCACAGAATGTTCCGATCCTGAACAATATTTTTGATAAGGTTGAGATACTTTATCGGGAGCTGGAAGAGGAACTTCCTGCCAGTGAAGAGAAACAGGCAGATTTTCAGCGGCTGGATTGCACTGATCTGGGCTTTTTCTATGGAGTCAGGAAGGTCTTTGCCGGTGTCAGTCTTTCCCTGGAAAAGGGTGAAAAGCTGCTGTTGGAAGGAGAGAATGGAAGTGGAAAGACTACTCTGTTTCGTATCCTTTGTGGCCTGGAGGATGACTATAGCGGCAAAATGGTGTTGACGATATCGGAAGAAAAGAGGAAGCCATCCGAAATTCTGCGAGTGGGCGAAGACGGAAAGTCGGTATCGGCGCAGCTGCGTTGCAGGGCAGCGGTAGTGGAACGAGACGATTATCTGTTCGAGGGGACTGTGCGGGAAAATGTGCAGATCGGAAATCTGGACGCTTCGAAAGGGCAGGTCGATGCGGTACTGAAGGAATTGGGAATCCTGCATCTGTCAGATCGTCTGGTAGGCGCGGATCACAAGAATCTCTCTGGCGGGGAACAGAAGCGTGTGGCCATCGCCAGAGCACTGCTCAAAGACGCAGACCTTTTCTTCCTGGATGAGCCGGAAAATGGCCTTGATGCAGATACACGTGCATGGCTGATTCGCTGGCTGAATGAGACGGATCAGACGGTTGTGCTGATTTCACACGATCCGGAGTTTGTTGCAGAGATCCTGGCGGTGCGGCGGATGCGGATAGGGAGATGACTGTTGCATTGCCATAGACCAGAGCAACCGTGTTGAGTTATGTTGAATGTATGTGTGAGAAAATGCCAGGCTCCTTTGCAATATACATTGGAGCCTGGCATTTTACAGGTTTTCAGATATGATAGATCATTTTCTTGGCGCAGGATTCACGGAACGCACTGGGGGATACCCCGGTGTGTTTTTTGTAGGCGCGGGCGAAGTTGTGGGCGTCGGTGTAGCCGAGCTTTGCCGAAATCTCATTGATGGAGAGGGAGGTCTCAGAGAGCAGGAAGTCGGCGTCCTCCATCTTGCATTTACTGATAAATTTCTTGAGCGGCATACCGGAAAAGGTATTAAATAGGGTAGAAATATATTTTTCGTTATATCCGAAGCGTGCCGCGATATCAGAGACATGCAGGATAATGGAAGTATTGAGCTTCACGTAGTCGATGATCTCGGAATACAGCTGCTTCTGATAGTTGGAGCGGTCGTCCCGTTTTTCCTGGATGGCAAACTGGCCCGAGAGCTCGCAGAGGATGACGGTGGACTCATAGTTCAGGAAAACATCGCCGTAGCCCAGCTGCAGGTTGTTCTGGAGCTGGCGCATCTGTACGACCAGCTTGCTCGCGTTCGGAATCTGCCCGAAAAGTGGGACGCAGATACTGTTTTTGGAAAAAGCGTCCGCAGGGGGGGTGTCCTGGTATACCGTATAAGGATTGGCGGGCAGAAAATGCAGCCAGTAGAACGAACACCGGGAAGGGCGGAAACCCTTCCGATGGCTGTCCGGTCCGGTCCGGGGCGGCAGAAGCAGAAATTCTCCGTTTTCTACGGTATACTGGGTACCGCCATGCTCGATATACAGGACGTCGTCTGTGACAATGAACAGTTCGAAGTCGTCGAGAGGGGCTTCCTGGTGTATCCAGCTTTCACTGGGTGCGACAAACTTTCCAGTCATATGGTACTGGAGCGGATTGTCTACGGAAAACTGGACGTATTCTTTCTTTTTCATTCTTTCAACACTTCCCTTGTATCATTTTGTATCCTTTATGTGGTTGTACATATAGTACCACTCCATTTCCCCGACCTCGTAATAGGGATAAAAATCCCGTGTCAGCTGTGCGTAAGGGCGCACGTGCCCTGGCCTGGTGCGGAATGCCCAGGAATAGCCGTCTTTCTGAATCGGCTCGATCCAGTCCTGTGGGTGCTGCATATTTCCTTCGAAGACACTCATTTTGTTGCAGACCAGTACGACTGGCCCGTATACGAGTGCTGCGAGATCCGGCGCGTATGGATCCACAGCCTCGAAACGCAGGGTAAATTCGAATTCCAGCGTGATTTCGTCTCCATCCGCCCATGGCCTGCGGATTTCCAGCCAGGTATCCGGGAGAATGCACTGGCTGTTCAGGCTGTCAGTTCCTGTGCATCCATCCGCACAGGTATTCGCGCCGTCCGTAAGGCATATTCCGTTTACCGCGACACGATTTTGTCCGGTCGCCCAGGAGGGAACGCGGAAGAAGAGAGAAAACTCCTGCCCGGATTGCGCCCGGCCGCCCGCCGGGGATGCTGTGTGAATTCGGAAACGAAGCTGTTTTTCCTTTGGATAGAAGCTCGTGTTCTCCAGGGTGTAGCCGGTTTCGCCGACTGTGAAGGCGACACGGGAAGCAAGATACTGGCTGACATAAAGTCCTTTTTCTCCCTGATAATACAGGAGGTTCGCGTATTCGGCGACGTCCTGCGGGAAGGTGCCGGTGCAGCACTGCCATTCGAAGGAGGAACCGTTGTCCTGCAGTCTGCCGTCTTCTGTGGACTTGACCGCACCGTTGGAGAAATAGCTGGCGTAATACATGACCTTGCCTTCCGGGGTGACCGGAAGCTGCCCGCCGCAGCCGTTGTACAGGAGCTTTTCTGCCCAGCTGCCGTATTTTGCTTCTCCGGTGAATTCCATCAGATAGCGGGTGAGCTTGAAGACCGCCCACGAGCAGCAGGAGACTTCACAGCTTCCCCAGCGGTCGTCCCGGTGCCGGATAGCGTCTCCGAAATCGCGGTAGTGGACATGCCGCTTCTTCTCATCCCAGCTTGCGCGGATGGAATCGCCGAGATACCCTTCTTCTTCCGGGAACAGGCATTCTGCCGGTCCGTAGCCTCCGGTGGCGAAACAGTGATGCGCCAGGATCTCTTCATAAGCGGTCTCAATGGCTTCCAGATACGCGATATTTCCTGTGGCCTCATAGGCTCTGGCAGCACTGGAGAGGCTGTTTACATGGCTGTAAGCGTGGCGCGGGCCGACCTGAAAATCCTTTTTTCGCATCTTTTTCCAGAAGTAGGGATACTCCCACTCTTTTGCAAAATCCAGATACAGCTGCTCACCGGTAAGCCGCCAGGCGCGGAAAAGCTGCTCCGGGAGCGTGTACCATTCGATCATGCCCGGCTCCATAATCTGCAGTCCGTCCCGGCTGACCTTCCGGTTCAGCCGCCGCGCCGCACTTTCCGTGAGTGCGCGCACATATTCCTTCGCAGGCGCGTAGTCCAGATATTCATACAGATCCAGGAATCCGCCCATTAGCTTGTCATAGACATAAGTCCCGTTACAGTCGATGACCGCGGCGGACTGCCGGGCGCAGCTTCCCCAGCCGTCTGCGAGCGCGGTTGCTTTCTTCTGCAGACGTTCATCACCGGTCACACAGTACAGCTTCGCGTATGCGCCGAGAATCTGCCCGAAGACATCCGCGTCGCTGCCGTACCAGCCGACCAGTCCGTCCGCGGTATCCGGGATGCCCGCCATTTCGCGGAAATAATGGAGCAGATCGTCGTTATCAATTCCCAGGTAGGTCGCGACTACCTCATCGACCTGTTTCTTCCAGTGACTTTCCTTCAACTGCACATTCTGATATTCAAATGCTTTCAATGGCTGCATAGCTGTGTCCTCCTTTCGCAGGCAGCTGCATATTCTCTGAGGTATTCGTTTTGGTTATTATGATCGTGTTGGGGGTTGAGACCCCTGAAAATATAGGTTACGCCACCATATTATTACAAAAAAAGACGAAAGTGTTAAGTGTCAAAAGGTCAGATATGAGGGCAAAAGGAAAGAATTATGGGGTGCAAAAATGTGACAGAAGGGAATCAATTGTCTGAATGGTGATTGCATGCGGGAATGATACAAAATCTAATAATCTGAAAAGCAGAAAATGGAGCGGAATCTCTTGAAGGATTCGTTTTTCTATGCTATCCTTCCAGAAAATGCCGCCGGTTCGGCTGACAGGTAAAGGAGGATTCTATGACAGATTTGCATTTTTTTGAGGTACAGAACCAGAGCCTGATTTTCCGGGAGAATGGAGAGACGGTGATGGTGACGCCCTGGGGACGGGATGGTCTGCGGGTGCGTGCTGCATTTATCGGAGAGATCGGGGAAGGAAGTGCAGCGCTTCTGGATGCGGAAGCGGGTGAAGCGGTCTTTTCTGCAGGGAGCGAAAGCGCTACGGTACAGAATGGGAGAATTACGGCGAAGCTGGAGGTGCAGCCCTGGGGGCGGGCGCTGCAGATTTCTTTTTACAATCAAAAGGGGGAGCTGCTGCTGCAGGAGATCCCGAATGGAGGCGCTCTGCAGAAAAAGGCGCGGCATTTCCGGTCGCTGCCGGGCGGCGGCTATGAGCTGAAGGCGAGCTTCTGTGCGAATCCGGGAGAGAAGCTTTACGGAATGGGGCAGTACCAGCAGGAGGTGATGGACCTGAAGGGCTGTAATCTGGAGCTGGCGCACCGGAATTCGCAGGCGAGCATACCGTTTTATGTGTCGAGCCTGGGGTACGGGTTTTTGTGGAACAATGCCGCGATTGGCGAGGTCCATTTTGGAAGCAATACGACGGAATGGGTCGCGCGGGAAACCAGGCAGCTGGATTACTGGATCACGGCAGGCGATACGCCGGCACAGATCGAGGAGGCGTATGCCGCGGTGACGGGCTATGCTCCGATGATGCCGGAGTATGGGCTGGGCTTCTGGCAGTGCAAGCTGCGCTATTACAATCAGGAGCAGGTGCTTTCTGTGGCCAGGGAGTATAAAAGGCGCGGGATTCCGCTGGATGTGCTTGTGATTGATTATTATCACTGGCCGCGGTGCGGCGATTGGAGGTTTGACGGGGAATATTTCCCGGATCCGGCGGCGATGGTGAAGGAGCTGAAGGAGATGGGGATCGAGACGATGGTTTCGATCTGGCCGCAGGTGGACTGGCGCAGTGAGAATTATGATGAGATGAAGCAGAAGGGGCTTCTGGTGAAGATCAATGCCGGTATTGACGTGCAGATGACATTCCACGGCAACAATGTGTTCATGGATGCGACGAACCCCCGGACCAGGGCGTATGTCTGGGAAAAATGCAGGAAGAATTACGCGGATCTGGGCATCCGGACCTTCTGGCTGGATGAGGCGGAGCCGGAGTTTACGACCTATGACCACGACCTGTACCGCTATGCGGCAGGGCCGGCCGCGGAGGTGGGAAATGTGTATCCGCGGGAGTACGCGCGTCTGTTCTATGAGGGACAGAAGGCGAATGGGCAGGACGACATTGTTAACCTGATCCGCTGCGCCTGGGCGGGCAGCCAGCGCTATGGCGCGCTCGTGTGGTCCGGGGACATCATGTCGACCTGGGAGGATTTCCGGAAGCAGATCTGCGCGGGGCTGCATATGGGACTGAGCGGAATTCCGTGGTGGACGACGGATATCGGCGGCTTCCACGGCGGTGTAATCGCGGATGAGGGTTTTCGTGAGCTGCTTGTGCGCTGGTTCCAGTTTGGCACCTTCTGTCCGGTGATGCGGATTCACGGCTGCCGCCAGCCGGCGACGCCGATTGTGAATAAGGCCGGGGAAGTGCGGGAGCAGACCGGAGCGGACAATGAGATCTGGAGCTACGGGGAAGACGTGGAGAAGATCCTGGTGAAGTTCATCGGCATCCGGGAACAGCTGCGGGATTATACGAGAAGCCTGATGGCGCAGGCGCATGAAACGGGAGATCCCGTGATCCGTACCCTGTTTTATGAATTCCCGGAGGATCCGGTTTGCTGGGAGATCACGGATGAGTACTTTTATGGGCCGGATTTCCTGATCGCGCCTGTCTGCCATGAGGGGGCGCGCTCACGTAAGGTGTATCTTCCCGTGGGAGCCGTGTGGACCCACGCAGGCACCGGAGAACAGTACACAGGAGGCGCCTGGATCGAGGTGGACGCGCCGCTTGAGACCCTTCCGGTCTTTCTGCGCGACGGACGGCAGGCAGAGTTTGTGGGGAAGCTGTAAAAGGATCAGTCACACACTGCAGGAATGAATGCAATGTAAATTGGACTGCGGTGTGACCTGTAACGTTTTGCCACCGAATCTGACCTTTTGCTTCTTTACGCTTGCGGAGCTTTGCATTATACTTATATTGATTTTTTATTATTGTTCAGAATACGGCCTTTGCATTTGCTGCAAGGGCCGTATGAAAACGTAGATTATATTCCTTTTCTTTTCAGGAGGGACAGAATGGATTCTACCAGATTTAACAGGGAACTGCCGCTGCGCAGTGTACGCGTTACGGATGCTTTCTGGAAGGGTGAAATGGAGCTGGTGCGTACGGAGGTGATTCCTTATCAGTGGAAGGCGCTGAATGACCGTGTGGAAGGAGCCGCGCCGAGCTACTGTATGCGGAATTTCAAAATCGCCGGAAAGATGAACCGCGAGAAGCGGGAAAAGGGCGAAGCGTATGAGGAACCGCAGTATACGTTCCGGGGGTTTGAAGCCACACCGGAGGACCCGGAGCATCTGAAGGATGAGTTTTACGGTTTTGTTTTCCAGGACAGTGATTTTTCCAAGTGGATTGAGGCGGTCGCGTATTCGCTGACGCAGCATCCGGATCCGGAGCTGGAGCGGGTCGCGGATGAGGCGATTGAGCTGGTGTGTGCGGCGCAGCAGGAGGACGGCTACCTGGATACTTATTATATTATTAATGGAAGGGATAAGACGTTTTCCAATCTGCGCGATCATCATGAGCTCTATTGCTTCGGGCATCTGGCGGAAGGCGCGGTGGCCTATTATCAGGCGACCGGCAAGGACAGGCTTTTACACGCGGCCTGTCGTTTCGCGGACTATATCGCAGATTATTTCGGGCCGGAGGAGGGCAGGTGCAAGGGCTATCCGGGGCATGAGATCGCGGAGATGGTGCTGGTGCGGCTCTATGAGGCGACCGGGGAAGAACGGTATCTGAATCTGAGCCGGTTTTTTGTGGATCAGAGAGGAATGCGTCCCTATTATTTTGACACTGAACGCCATGAGTACGACCGGGAGCGCCCTCAGAGACAGCAAAAGGACGAGCTGCGGTATGAATACAATCAGGCTCATCTGCCGGTGCGTGAGCAGGATGAGGCGGTGGGGCATGCGGTGCGCGCCGTCTATCTTTATTCCGGGATGGCGGACCTGGCGCGGCTTACACAGGATGACAGCCTGTATGCGGCCTGTGAAAAGCTCTGGAACAGCATTGTGAACGAAAAAATGTATGTCACGGGCGGGATTGGCGCGACGCATCTCGGCGAGGCGTTTTCCTATCCGTATGACCTGCCGAATGATACGGCTTACGCGGAGACTTGCGCGTCCATCGGCCTGATTTTCTTTGCGCGCCGCATGCTGGAGATTCATCCGGACGCCAGATACGCGAATGTGATGGAACGGGCGTTTTATAACTGTGTACTTGCCGGGATGGCTCTGGACGGAAAAAGCTTTTTCTATGTGAATCCGCTGGAGGTGGTTCCGGAGGCGTGCCAAAAGGATGAGCGGAAGGCTCATGTGAAGGCGGTTCGCCAGAAATGGTTCGGCTGCGCCTGCTGTCCGCCGAATCTGGCGAGGCTGGTTTCGTCGGTTTCTTCTTACGCATACACGGAGTCAGAAGATACTCTTTTTGTGCATCTCTATATGGGCAGTGAGATTGCAAAGCTGGTGAACGGGCAGAGGGCGGAGATTTCAATTGCATCCGCTTTTCCATGGGACGGAGCAGTGACGATCCGGGTGCGTGCGAAGGGAAGCGCTCTGCGTCTGGCGCTGCGGATGCCTGACTGGTGTGAGGATTGTCAGACAGAGGGCCTGGAAGGTGCACAGACAGAGGAAAAGGACGGCTATCTGTACATACAGAAGGAATGGACGGATGAGGACACGTTTCAGCTGTTTTTCCCGATGCAGCCGAGGCTGATCGGGGCAAACGCGAGGGTGCGCGAGGATGTGGGAAAGGCCGCGGTGGTCAGAGGTCCGATCGTCTATTGCCTGGAAGAAAGGGACAATGGAGCGGACCTGCATCTTGTTACCCTGGATGCGGAAGCAGAACCAAAGCTGGCGGATGGCGAGGTCTGCGGTGCTCCGGCGAAGCTGGTCATCTGGCCCGGCCTCCGGCAGACCAAAGCAGAGGAAGAGAACGGAGCTTTGTATCATACCTGGCACAGGGCGAAGAAAGAGCGGGTTGAACTGAAGCTTATACCATATTATATGTGGGCAAATCGCGGTGAGAATGAAATGCAGGTGTGGACGAACGCAGAGTAAAAGGAGGCATCTTGAAATGGCAAAATTAAAAATCCAGGCAGACAAAACGCTGAGCAGGATTCATAAGGAAATTTATGGTCATTTTTCCGAACATCTGGGCAGATGTATTTATGAAGGGCTGTATGTCGGAGAGGATTCTCCGATTGAAAATGTAAATGGAATGCGTCAGGATGTGGTAGAGGCGTTAAAGGAAATCCGTGTACCGGTACTGCGCTGGCCGGGCGGATGCTTTGCGGATGAGTATCACTGGAAGGACGGAATTGGCCCGAAGGCAAACCGTAAGAAAATGATCAACACGCACTGGGGCGGCGTGGTGGAAGACAACAGCTTTGGTACACATGAATATTTTGAGCTTTGCCGTCAGATCGGCTGTGAGACCTATGTAAACGGAAACGTCGGCAGCGGTTCGGTACAGGAAATGTCAGAGTGGGTGGAATATATGACATTTGAAGGGGTCTCTCCGATGGCGGATCTGCGCGCAGACAACGGTCATGAAGCTCCCTGGAAGGTCGACTTTTTCGGAGTCGGCAATGAGAACTGGGGCTGCGGCGGCAATATGAACCCGGAATATTACGGGAATCTGTATCGCCGCTATCAGACATATGTGCGTGATTATCATAAGGATTATAAGATCAATAAGATCTGCTGCGGCGCGAATGTGGACGACTATGAGTGGACGCGAACCGTTCTGGATACCTGCTTCCGCCGGAACAACCCGGACCAGCATGGTTTTATGAATGGCCTTTCTCTGCATTATTATGTGCATCCGAACGGATGGCAGCATAAGGGCAGTGCTACAGATTTTGATGAAGCGACCTGGTACCGGACAATGGACAAGGCTCTCTACATGGAGGAGCTGGTGACGAAACACAGTGCGATTATGGACGAGTTTGATCCGGAAAAGCAGGTTGGCCTGATCGTGGATGAGTGGGGCACCTGGTATGATGTAGAGCCGGGGACAAATCCGGGCTTCCTCTATCAGCAGAATACCATCCGCGACGCGCTTGTAGCAGGCATTACGCTGAACATTTTCAATAAGCACAGCGACCGGGTAAAGATGGCGAATATCGCGCAAATGGTGAATGTGCTGCAGTCTGTGATTCTGACGGATGGAGCACAGATGCTCAGGACACCGACCTGGTATGTCTTCCGGATGTATCGCGACCATCAGGACGCCACGCTGGTGGAGAGCAGCATCGAGACAAAGCAGATTGGTTCTGAAAAGGAAGTACAGGTGCCGAATCTGACAGAGTCAGTTTCTATCACAGCGGACGGCACACTGCACATCACAGTGACGAATCTTTCTGTGGAGCAGGCGTATGAGATCGATGCGGAGATCGGCGGGAAGAAAGTCAGAGAAGTCACAGGTGAGATGGTGACAGGCGATATGCAGGATAAAAATACGTTTGAGAATCCGGATGCGGTGAAGATCACGGAAATGGACGGCATTCAGATTACAGAGAGCGGATTGAAGTTCACGATTCCGGCGTGTACAGTGGCGCATCTGACGGTGCGGTAATCGTACGGGTATGCACCGGATTGGTCTTTCGCAGGTTCAGGGCTGTATGGATCAGAAGAGTAAAAAAGGAAGCGATTGATGGCCGCTTCCTTTTTCTTTTTATGCACAGAGCCGGCTAGGGGAGAGAGAACTTCCCTAGCCTCTTCCGGTTTACTTTTCCTCTTTCGGCATGGTTTCGTCCACATTCCATTTATCCGGGTCGGTCTCCTCCTCCTCTTCCGGGATGTATTTTTGGAAAATCCTTCTCAGAATAGAGGTATTATAGAAGGAAAGAAGAGAGAATCCGCAAAGCAGCCAGATCAGCATTCCCCACATCAGTGTGGTGGAATTGATCAGGGGGAGAATGACAGCTCCGGCCCCTGCAATGAGCATCGAAAGCGTCTGTGGAATGTGCGAAATGACCAGACGGAATGCATTCGCTACATTGCCTTTCACGGTTGTCTCAAATTTCGCAAGAAGGGCGAACATATAGCAAAAGACCATACAGTAAATGACGATAAATACCACAATACAGATCGTCAGCGACATGACCATGGTACCCTCGGAACGCCGCAGGATCAGCAGATCCGCGATCAGCGCGACACCAATCAGGAGCATGGGGATCCAGATACAGGTTGCCTGCTTAAAATTCTGCCGGAAGGATTTGAAAAACCGTCTGGCGATATAGCCGTCCTGTCCGTCGTGCATGGCAAGCGTGACATAGCTGAGTGCGGTCAGCGAAGCACCAGCCGTAAAGATCGGGAGGCAGCAGAGCATAAACAGAAAATTCAGAAACATCAGATCGCCGAGCTTAGAGAGCGTCCGCCAGACGATGTTATCTACATTAAATATCGTATCCATAAATCATACCTCAGACTTTTTTGATGAAACTGTTTTTGACAGTTACGTTCACTGTAAATTAATTAAGTTTATAGCCTTTGACATGGAATGTAAAGGTGCCATATTCCAGATTCCGTGTCAAAAAGAAAGATAAATGATCCATCGCACAGAGTTCTTTTTTCATCAGATCTTCACATTCCCTACACATTCTTGCCACAAAACTGTCAAAAATGAAACACACTTACTGGGTAAACTTTTTTTGTCTAATAGGAAAGTTCTCTGAACTTCCCTATTAGACAAAACCCTCCGGGGGCGCTGAACGTCCAGTGGACGTTTGTTTAGCGCCGACCGAAGCGGAGCGTAGAGCACAGCCGCGCCAGAGGAAACTGTCTGCCTGCGCAGACGCGCGGCAGCGCGAGAATCCCGCAAGGCGGGATTCTATTAAAAAAAGATTGAAAATCCAGGGAAAGGACAGATTTGATTATGAAGGGCGTAAGGAATTGGAATCGAAAAACGATGTGGAAAACAGCTTCGGTGCTTTTATCTGCGGCGATGCTGTTTTCTTCTGTGGCGGTCTATGCCGCCGAGGAGGTCGAGACGGAGAATCTGACGGTAGCGACAACGGCTTTGGAAGAAGTGTCAACCGGAATTGAGATGAACACTGATTATCCGGGGATGGCGGCGACGGCTGGTGATACGCTCAGCTTCTCGCTGGATTTTATCAGCGCGGATGGTGCGGGACATGACATCACGCTGACGACAGAATCGCTTCCGGATGGCTGGGAAGGCTATTTTAAGGGCAGCAGTACGGAGATTTCGAAGGTACATATCACAGGAAATGAGTCGAATGACAGCGGTCTGGTGACGTACAGCCTGACGATCCCGGATGAGGAAGAAGATGGGGAATATGAGGTGGTGCTTCTGGCGACCTCGGACACCGGAGACACGGACACTCTGACACTGACGCTGAATGTCAGCGCGGAGGTGCGCGGGGAGAGCAGCTTTTCCTCGGAATATCCGGAGCAGGAGGGCGCGACCGGCACTTCCTTCAGCTTTGACGCGACACTGATCAATAACCGTACGACCGATCAGACCTACAGTCTTTCAACGGAGACACCGAGCGGCTGGACCGTGACGATCACGCCGTCGGATGATACATCTACCGCGGTGGCGAGCATTGATGTGGACGCGGAGAGCAGCCAGGGACTGACGATCACCGTGACGCCGCCGGAAACGGTAGAAAAGGGCGAATATACGATTCCGGTAACTGCCTCTTCCGCGAATGAGACGCTGACAATGGAGCTGACCATCAATATCACCGGCACCTATGATATTTCTCTTTCTACTTCGAGCGGTTTGCTGAGCTTTGATGCATATGAAAATAAGGAATCCTCTGTGACGCTGGTGATCACAAACAATGGCAATGTGGACCTGACCGATGTGACGCTGTCTTCCTCCGCGCCGACCGACTGGGAGGTAACGTTCAGCGAATCGACAATTGACACGCTGGAAGCAGGGGCTTCGGTGGAAGTGACTGCCTATGTGACGCCGTGTGAGGATTCGATCACGGGTGACTACGAGACGGATATCACGGTCAGCACGAGTGAAACCTCGGATACCGCAGCGTTCCGTGTATCGGTAAAAACCTCCTCAACCTGGGGATTTGTAGCGCTCGGCATCATTATTTTGCTGGTAGTTCTGCTGGCATTGATTTTTAAGAAATTCGGGAGACGGTGACTATGGCGGATAATGGCACAAATAAAATGGCAACCGAAATCGATGTGGACACGGCAACCGTGAATTGCGGGGATGGGCTTGAAAGCGAAAAAAATGATCACGTTATTGAGATGTCCCATCTGACCAAGCGCTATGGCAAAAAAGTGGCTGTGAATGATCTGACGCTTTCCATCCGCAGGGGCGAGGTGTTTGGCCTGCTTGGCCCGAACGGTGCCGGGAAGACGACGACGATTCTGATGCTTCTGGGGCTGACGGAGCCGAGCGGAGGACAGGCGACGATCGAGGGCATGGACTGTACGCGGGACCCGCTGGGCGTGAAGTCGATTGTCGGCTATCTGCCGGACAACGCGGGCTTTTACGGGGATATGACCGGGCGCCAGAATCTGCGCTTTACCGGCCGCCTGAATGGCCTGGAAGGGCAGGAGCTCGAAGATCGGATTGAGACGCTTTTGAAACGTGTAGATATCGAGTACGCCGGGGATCAGAAGGTCGGCACGTATTCCAAAGGTATGCGCCAGAGGCTGGGCGTGGCAGATGTGCTGATGAAGGATCCGAAGGTGATCATCATGGATGAGCCGACGCTTGGTATTGACCCGGAAGGAATGCGCAAGCTTTTGATCCTGATTCGGGAGCTGGCAGTGGAGGATGGGCGGACGATCCTGATTTCCTCTCATCAGCTGCAGCAGATTCAGCAGATCTGCGACCGGGTTGGTATTTTCATAGAAGGAAATCTGATTGTCGAGGGGACGCTGCGCGAGCTGGAGGAGCACATCCGCAAGGAAGGCTCCTATCTGCTGGAGCTGACGGTGCAGCCGCTGGATGATCAACTGCTGGGGATGCTGTATCAGCAGGATGGCGTGAAGAAAATCGAAAAAGAGGGCGATAAGTTCATGATCACCTCAAAAAAAGATATCCGCCCGAAGCTCACGCAGTTTTTAGGTGAAAACGGCTATACGGTTTATCACCTGCATCAGCGCGGCGGCGATCTGGATGAGATTTACAGAGTTTATTTTGAAAAGGCAGGGCAGGCAGATGAAAGAAGCAGTTATGAAAAAAACAACAAACGGCGCGGAAGATTCGGGAAGAAGCAAAAGCAGGCCGTCTGAGGGCAATTTTGGGCTGCATCCTGCCAGCGGTCAGCCGGGAAATGGCGGGCAGGCATCAAAAACCAGACGAGTGAGCGGCTTCACCGGTCTGTATGCGCTCTTTCGCAAGGAAATGGCGGATCAGCTGCGCAGCAGGCGTTTTCTGATTATGCTGATTCTGATCGGCGGCACCAGTTTCGCGAGCCTTTACGGCGCGATCAGTGAGCTGTCGGAGTCGACGAGCGACTATCTGTTCCTGGAGCTTTACACCTCCAGCGGCAGTTCGATTCCTTCTTTCATGTCGTTCATCGCGCTGCTGGGGCCGATTGTCGGGCTGGCGCTTGGCTTTGACGCAATCAACAGTGAGCGGCAGTCCAATACGCTGAACCGTCTGGTCGCGCAGCCGATCTACCGGGACTCTATTATAATAGGAAAGTTCCTGGCGGGGACGGCAGTGATTGCGATTGTGATTTACACCATGGGAATTGCGCTGGGCGCGGTTGGCGTACTGGCGACCGGACTGACGCCGGATGGCGAGGAAGTGCTGCGCATTTTCTTTTTCCTGACCTTTACGGTAGTCTATATCGCGTTCTGGCTGGCGCTGGCAATCTTGTTTTCCACCGTATGCCGCCATTCCGCGACCTCGGCACTGGTCACGATCGCACTGTGGATTTTCTTCTCGATTTTCATGAGCCTTCTGGCGACCATCATTGCGGGTGCGGTATATCCGATTGACACATATTATGGTCAGATGTTCAATCAGGTAAAATATTACACGCTGAAGCTGAACCTGAACCGGATTTCCCCGTATTACCTGTACAGTGAGGCGGTCACAACGATCATGAATCCGTCCGTACGATCCGTCAACGTCGTTACTACCAGCCAGCTGGTCGGGGCGATCAGCAGTTATCTGTCGCTGGGGCAGAGTCTGCTGCTGGTGTGGCCACATCTGGTCGGCCTGATCGCAGAGATGATCGTCGCGTTCGGATGTTCTTATATCGGGTTTATGCGGCAGGAGATTCGGACGAATTAAACATAGAATTTTTTCTGTGCAGCAGATAGGGTGAGAAAAAACTTGCCCTATCTTTTTTCATGCGCACGGCCGCGCAGGGAGGTTTTCCGGCTGATGCCGGATACGGTCTGTGTTTCTGCATTGCGTTTCAGTCCGCGCCAAACGTGTGCCACTGGCACACAGCAGCCGGCGCGGGCGAACAGGAGTCGACGAGCCGCCTTCTGCTCGATCAGGTTATTCTTGACAAACAGAATAACATAGTGTACTATCCTGCGCAAGACAATGGCGCAGGGTCTGGCAGGCCAGTTTCTGGAAGGCATCCGGAAACCGGGGAAACCGGAGAGTAAGGCGGTACGGCTGCCGGAGAAGGATAGGCGGCAGATGTAAGGCTGCGATCTGGAACCGTTACGCCTGGATGTAGATATGCGGAACAGCAAAGAAAGCCGGAAAGAATGAAAAAGGAGAGTGAAGGATAATGAAATATGGTAAATTTCTGCAGAAAAACGGAACGATTGGTTTTGTGGCCCCTTCCTTTGGGTGCAATGTGGATCCTTATAAGACAGCGTTTGAAAACGCGCAGCGCCGATGGAAGCGGCAGGGCTATCGGCTGGATCTGGGACCAAACTGCTATGAGGGAAAGGGTATCGGGATCAGCAATACGCCCGAACAGTGCGGGCAGGAGCTGACCGGGTATTATCTGAAGGAAGACAATGACTGCCTGATTTCCTGCGGCGGCGGGGAGTTAATGTGTGAGATCCTGGATTATGTGGACTGGAAGAGGATTGCGGAGGCACCGGCGAAGTGGTACATGGGTTTTTCAGATAATACGAATATGACTTATCTGCTGGCGACGCTCTGCGATACGGCATCGATCTACGGACCGTGCGCGCCGTCCTTTGGCATGAAACCGCAGCATCAGTCGTTGAAAGATGCCTTCGCAATTTTGTGTGGAAAAGAGCGGAGACCGGGTAATAGCCTGACGGAAGATATGGATGCAGCTCGGGGAGAGGATGCTGTCTCAGGCAGATTTGAAAAAATGGATGGTGCCCAGGCCAAATTTCCTGTATTCCATGTTCAGGGATATCCAAAGTGGGAGATTGAGGGGAAGAAGGATGAGGAGAATCCGCTTGCATCTTACAATCTCACGGAACGAAAGGTTTTAAAATATTATGACGGCAAAACAGCCCCTGTTTCGGGCAGCTACCCGGTTCTGTCCGGGAAAGAGATACCGGAGACGGTGTTTTCGGGGCGTCTGCTGGGCGGGTGCATGGATTGTCTGGTGAATCTGCTTGGCACTTGCTATGACCGCACGGGTGACTTTGTGGAGAAGTATAAGGAAGATGGGATTCTCTGGTTCCTGGAAGCCTGTGATTTGAATGTGTTTGGCATCCGACGCGCAATGTGGCAGATGGAGCACGCGGGCTGGTTCCGCTATGTAAAGGGCTTCCTGATCGGGCGCCCTCTTAGCGGGCTGGAGCCGATGATGAATCTGGATCGCTATCAGGCGGTGCTTGATGTGGCGGCACGAAAGGGTGTGCCGGTGATTATGGACGCAGATCTCGGTCATCTGCCGCCGTCGATGCCGCTGGTGACCGGAAGCTACGCTACGGTGCAGGTAAACGGGAATGATATTTGTTTGGATATGGAGCTGCGGCCCTGAAATGATGCGCATCTTCGCAGCCTCGTAACTGTGAAGATGCTGAACAGTTACAAATGACTTACAGCATTTACTATAATTATAAGAATCCCCGGAAACCTGTCGTTGTTCCCGGGGATTTTGCTATATTTTGAGTGGTTGACGAATATGAAATATGTCAGTGTATTCTATGAGTCGCACTACAACCGCGGCTCCAGGTACTCCATCAGCAGATCAACACATTCCTCGACACTGCGGCTGGTGGTATCGATCTGGATATCCGGGCGCTGGGGCTTTTCGTAAGGACTGGTGATGCCGGTAAAATGCTCGATTTTGCCTTCGCGCGCGGCGGCATATAAGCCCTTCACGTCGCGGCGCTCGCACTCCTCGATCGGTGTATTGACATATACCTCGACGAAGCCGTCGCCGATGATTTCCTTTGCTTTCCGGCGGTCGCGGACGAACGGTGAGATGAAGGAGGTCAGGACAATGAGTCCGGCATCGTTCATCAGCTTGGATACTTCCGCGATGCGGCGGATGTTCTCAATACGGTCGGCCTCGGAGAAACCGAGGTTCCGATTCAGACCCAGACGGATGTTGTCACCGTCGAGCAGCATCGTATGCTTGCCCATGGAGACCAGACGCTTTTCCAGCGCGTTGGCGAGGGTGGATTTTCCGGAGCCGGACAGGCCGGTGAACCAGATCGTACTGGCCTTCTGGTCGAGCTGGTGCTCACGGAATTCCCGGGTGATGTCCATGGTATGCCAGGTGAGGTCGTTGCTTCGGCTGATGGACTGCGTGATCACACCGCAGGCCGCGGTCGCGTGGCTGATGCGGTCGATCAGGATCAGGGAGCCAAGCGCCTTATTGTGTTCGAAAAGGTCAAACACCAGATTCGAGGATACAGAGATGTCGCACTGGGTGATCTCATTTTTATAGATTTCTTTTGCAGGTACCTCCCGACCGGTATTCACATCAATCTTGTGGCGGATGTGGAGTACGGTGGCGGGGATTTTCTGCGTGCCGGATTTGAGCAGATAGTTCTTGCCCTCGACCAGCTTGGTATCGTCCATCCACAGCAGGGTGGCGGAAAACATGGTATTGATATACAGGTCGGGGTCTCTGGTCAGCACACAGCCGCGGGAGACGTCAATCTCGGTGTCAAGCTGGATGGTGACCGGATGACCGACGCTGGAGTCGTGTACGGACTGATTGCCTTCCAGAATGGCTTTGACGGTAGAGGTTTCATGGCTTGGAAGGACGGTGACGGTATCTCCGACAGAGATACTGCCGCTCTCGATCTGTCCCTGGAAGCCGCGGAAGCTCCGGTTCGGGCGGCAGACGCGCTGTACCGGCATGGAGAACTCGGCGTCAGTCGGTTTTTCGCTGACATCAACCGTCTCCAGGTAGTGCAGAAGCGTCGGTCCCTTGTACCAGGGCATCTTCGCGGATTTTTTGGTGATGTTGTCACCGTTGGTGGCAGAGACCGGGATGATTTTGAAACTCCGGTGGTCAAACTCCGCCAGCAGGATTCGGATTTCTTTCTGTATTTTCTTAAACCGCTCCTGGCTGTAATCGATCAGATCCATCTTATTGACGGCAAAGACGACATGCTGGATTCCCATCAGGGAGCAGATGCGCGTATGGCGTCTGGTCTGCGTCAGAACGCCCTGGCTGGCGTCCACCAGAATCACAGCGAGGTCGGCAAAAGAAGCGCCCACGGCCATGTTGCGCGTGTATTCTTCGTGTCCCGGTGTGTCAGCGACAATAAAGGAGCGGCGCTCCGTCGTAAAATAGCGGTATGCCACATCAATGGTAATGCCCTGCTCACGTTCCGCCATCAGTCCGTCGAGGAGCAGGCTGTAGTCGATATTTCCGTCATTGGAGCCGACGCGTGACTCCAGCTCAAGGGCGTCCTTCTGGTCAGCAAATAATAACTTTGCATCGTAGAGCATGTGCCCGATCAGGGTAGATTTTCCGTCGTCTACGCTTCCGCAGGTGATGAATTTTAATAAAGAATCCATTAGAAATATCCCTCCCGCTTCCGTTTTTCCATGCTGGCTGCGCCGCCGTCCCTGTCAATCACCCGGCTGGTCCGCTCGGAGGATACAGCACTTAAGGTCTCTTCAATGATCCCGTCGATCGTGTCTGCCTCAGATTCTACGCCGCCGGAGAGCGGATAGCAGCCCAGAGTGCGGAACCGGACTTTTTTCATCATCGGCTGTTCGCCTGGCTTGAGCCGCATACGGTCGTCATCAACCATAATCAGATTGCCGTCCCGCTCTACCACTGGCCGAAGAGCTGCGTAGTAAAGGGGCACAATCTCAATATTTTCCCGTTTGATGTATTGCCAGATGTCTTTTTCCGTCCAGTTTGAGATCGGAAAAACGCGGATGCTCTCGCCTTTATTGATCTCCGTATTGAAAAGCTTCCACATTTCGGGACGCTGATTTTTCGGGTCCCAGACGTGATCTGCGTTGCGGAAGGAAAAGATGCGTTCTTTCGCGCGGCTTTTTTCTTCGTCTCGGCGGCCTCCGCCAAAGGCAGCGGTAAAACCGTATTTATTAAGGGCCTGTTTGAGAGCCTGTGTTTTCATGATATCCGTGTAAGCGGAGCCATGGTCGAAGGGATTGATCCCCTGCGCGAGCCCTTCCTGGTTGATATACTCGATCATTTCCAGGTCGTATTTTTTCGCAATCTTGTCCCGGAATTCGATCATTTCCTTAAATTTCCACGTCGTATTTACGTGCAGAAACGGGAAAGGCGGCTTTTCCGGGTAAAACGCCTTCAGGGCGAGGTGCAGCATCACGGAGGAGTCCTTGCCGATGGAATAGAGCATGACTGGCTTTTCACATTCTGCGACCACTTCCCGCATAATATAGATGGCTTCCGCCTCCAGTTTGTCCAGATAATTCATATGATTCTCCTACATATGTTATAGCGAACGACAGAATTCTCTTGTCGTTCACGATAAAGGATGTAAAAAATGTTACGAATTGTTAAAATCTTAGTGATTGTATCACTTTTTTCCGTACTTGCCAAGGGGTTTGCGATTTCAATTATTGAAGATTTTGTGTAGCAGGATTTTGCGCAGAGCATGATAGACAGAATGAGCTGGGGTACCGGTCATGCATGTAGCGATTAAGGAGACGTAAATTTGGCCATGATGTGACCTGCAAATGAGCCGGTGCGGGTCTTGACGACCGCACCGGCTCATTGTTGTCTGAAAAATTCAGTTTATAAGGGGACGTTTGTATATGGTGTCCCAACCTGGTTTTACAGCGTTTCATTCAGTGCGCGGATCATTTCTTCCAGCTGAGCCGATGTGCAGGTACCGAAAGTGACGAGGTTCCGCAGCGGCATGGAGAACATCATGGCGTTGTTCATTTCATCGGAAACGGCTTCTGCGGACGCAGACGGCTCTTCCGTTTTCTCTTCTTCTTCCGGCGGCGCGAACACAGCAAGCAGTTTTTGCTGCCATTCCTTTATAAAGGAAGCGGTGCGCGGATCGGCCAGGAGTTCTCCCAGAGTGGTATTTTTTGTTATGTGCAGAGGAAGAAGCTGGCTGTTGTTCAGGCACAGGGTCGTGCTTAAGCGAATGTCCCGGGAGGAAGCGCCGATGAGGACCTCATATTCGCCGGAGGCCGCATACCAGTCGTGCAGCTGGGTGCTGTACCATGCGAGACTGCGGTAGTCGATATCCATCGTGACGGTTTTGGTCTCACCCGGCTGCAGGGACACCTTTTCATACCCTTTCAGCTCCCGGAGCGGTCTGCGTGCAGCGCCGGTCTTGTCGGCGAGATAGAGCTGAACGACTTCCTTGCCAAAACGGTTGCCGGTGTTTGTAATATCTACGGATACCGTGACGGTCTCTTTTTCAGTCATGGCATCCTGACTCAGACGCAGATTGCTGTACGCGAAGGTCGTATAGGAAAGCCCATAGCCGAAGGGATAAGCGACCGGCATATTTTTTACATCATAGTAACGATAGCCGACGTAAATGCCTTCCGTATAGTCTACCTCTTTCGGATCGCCGAAGGTGAGGTAGGACGGGTTGTCCTCCAGACGGTATGGGAAGGTCTCGGCAAGCTTGCCGGACGGGTTCACTTTTCCGAAGAGAAGGTCGGCAATCGCGCCGCCGGCCGCCTGGCCGCCCAGATATGCTTCCAGGATGCCCTTTACCTCGTCCGCCCACGGCAGCTCTACCGGGGAACCATTGTGCAGGACGACAATGACATTTTTCTGTACCTTCAGGACTTCACGGATCAGGCGGTTCTGGCAGTCCGGGAGCCGCATATGGCTGCGGTCATATCCTTCGGATTCAAAGCTGTCCGGCAGTCCGGCAAAAACAACGGCCTTGTCGGCATTTTTGGCTGCCTGGATGGCTTCCGCGGCCAGTTCTTCGTCGTATACGTCCGAGTCGGCAAAGAAGCCCTTCGCGTAGGTAATATTTGCGTTCTCTTTTACTTCATCGAGTGTGCTGTCAATGCGGAAGCAGTTGATATGGGAGCTTCCACCGCCCTGAAAACGAGGCTTGGCGGCAAATTCGCCGATGAATGCCACTTTTTCCTCTTCTTTTAATGGCAGAACCTGCTCATTCTTCAGCAAAACCATGGATTCCGCTGCAATCTGCCGTGCGAGCGCATGGTCCGCTTCCATTGTAAATTCCTGCTCTTCGCGGTTATCCGCATAGAGAAACAGGATGCGCAGAATGCGCTCTACCGCCTGGTCAAGCACAGCTTCGTCCAGAGAGCCGTTCTGAACGGCCTGTACAATCTCAGCGTCTGTCGTACCACCGGAGGAGGGCATTTCCAGGTCCAGTCCGGCCTTCAGACCATCGACCCGCTCATCGACGGCGCCCCAGTCGGACATCACATAACCTTCAAATCCCCATTCCTTGCGGAGGACTTCCGTGAGCAGCCATGGATGCTCGGAAGCGTAGGTTCCGTTGAGGCGGTTATAGGAGCACATCACCGTATAGGGCTGCGCTTTTTTCACAGCCGTTTCAAACGCGGGGAGATAGATCTCTCTCAGAGTGCGCTCATCCACATTGGAGGAGGCGCTCATGCGGTTCAGCTCCTGGCTGTTTGCGGCGAAATGCTTGATCGAGGTACCGACGTGGTGTGCCTGCACTCCTTCGATAAAGGCGGCTGCGGCTTCACCGGCCAGATAAGGGTCTTCGGAATAATACTCAAAATTGCGCCCGCAAAGCGGAGAACGCTTGATATTGACGGCCGGTCCGAGTACGACGGACACGTTGGTCGCCTGTGCTTCTCTGCCGAGCGCATCGCCGAGGGTACGCATCAGATCGCGGTCGAAGGAGCAGGCGCTTAAGGAACCTGCGGGGAAGCAGACAGCTTTGATGCTCTCATTAATGCCAAGGTGGTCCGCTTCGTCATCCTGCTTGCGCAGTCCGTGCGGGCCGTCGCTGACCATCACATCCGGGATGCCAAGGCGTTCCACACTCTTTAAGTGCCAGAAATCCAGGCCGGAGCACATGCCGGCTTTTTCCTCGAGGGTCATCTGACTGACCAGAGATTTTAAATCGCGATTCATAAAAATACCTCCCAAAAAATGATAAGTATAAGTTACCACATTTTTCGGGAGGATGGTAGTAGAAAATGAAATTAAATGCTCTTTTTATACAGTACCCGGATGGAATTCAGCACACAGAGCATGGCCACGCCGGTGTCCGCGAATACCGCCATCCACATGGAGGCAAATCCGCACAGACCGAGAATCATGACAAGCACCTTGATCACCAGGGCGAAGACGACATTCTGCCAGGCGATATTGTTGGTTGCCCGGGCGATGGCGAGGGATTGCGGGATGGCTTCCATGCTGGAGGTCATGAAGACGACGTCCGCCGCTTCGATGGCCGCGTCCGCGCCGCTGCCCATGGCTGCCCCGACATCCGCACCTGCGAGTACCGGCGCGTCGTTGATGCCGTCTCCAACAAACATGACACAGCCGTGCGCATTCCGGACCTGAATCAGCTCCGTGAGCTTGTCCTGCGGGAGCAGCTTCGCGTGAACCTCGTCAATGCCGGTCGCGTCCGCGACAGCCTGGGCACTGTCTTCGGCGTCTCCGGTCAGCATGACGGTGGCGATGCCGAGGTTCTTAATCTGGGAGATCGCGGATTTCGCATCCTCCTTGACGGTGTCGGAGATCACCAGATGACCGAGGAAAACGCCATCTTTCGCGACAAGAACTTCGGTGCCGAAGCCATTCTTCTGGTAGTTTTCGAGAGAAACGCCATATTTCTCCATCAGCTTGCGGTTGCCGCAGAGAACGGTGCTGGCGGCTGCATTTGCACCGGAAATCTTCTCCTGGTTTTCATAATTCGGAACAATCGCGCGGATTCCGTGTCCTGCGATTTCTTCTACCTTTGTCGGACGCGCGCAGCGAACCTTTTGTTCATTTGCCGCGGTGATGATGCTGACGCCGATCGGGTGAGTGCTGCTCTGTTCACAGCTGGCACTAAGGGAGAGCAGCTCTTCCGGAGTAACGTCCGCGGTCGCCGGTACGGCGCGCTGTACGACAAAGTTGCCTTTGGTGATGGTGCCGGTTTTATCCATAATGACCGCGTCTACATTTTTCATGGCTTCCAGAGCAACGCCGCCTTTGAAGAGAATGCCGCGTTTGGAACCGGCTCCGATACCGGAGAAGAATGCCAGCGGGACACTGAGGACAAGCGCGCACGGACAGCTCATGACAAGGAAGGTCAGCGCGGTGTAGACATAGTAATACCAGTTTCCGGTCACAAGGGACGGGAGGATGGCCGTAGCCGCTGCGAGGATCACGACAACCGGAGTGTAAATCCGCACAAAACGTGTGATAAAACGGTCGATTTTCGGCTTGCTGGCCGCCGCATTTTCGACGGAATCCAGGATGCGGGTTACCATGGATTCCTCGAGAATTTTCTCCACACGGATTTTCAGCACCCCGGAGGTGTTGACACAGCCGGAGACCACTTCATCTCCATAGCCGGCCTTTACCGGAACGGGTTCACCGGTCACGGGTGAGGTATCGAGGCGGCTTTCGCCCTCCACAATCACACCATCGAGCGGGATACGGTCGCCCGGACGGATCAGCAGGATATCGCCGACATTTGCTTCTTCTGCGTCAATCACACGGATGCCCTCGCCGACGACGAGGTTGACGGTTTCCGGACGCATATCGACGGCGTCCATGATCTGGCCGCGGCTTTTTTCAACCGCGATGTGTTCAAAGTACTCGCCAATGCGGTAGAAGAGCATAACGCCGACCGCTTCCGGATATTCACGGATCGCAAAGGCGCCGAGGGTGGCAATGCTCATCAGGAAGTTTTCGTCGAAAATCTGTCCTTTTGTCAGGTTTTTCACTGCGGTCAGCACAATGCGCCCGCCGAGGACAACATAGCCGATCAAAAGAACGAGCAGAGAAGCCGTGTCCATACCCTGATGCTCCAGTATTTCTCCGGCAATAAACAGCACAGCGCCCAGCCCGATGCCGAGCAGGGTTTTCATATTTTCAGAAAGCTGGAATGGCGGCTCGATCTGGCGGGCTTCCGGCAGGATTTCATTCATATTTAAGGTATCCTTGCTCTTCGGGCGGGTATCCTTTGGCACCAGCTTCACCGGAGCCTCAATCGCCTGGCAGATTCCCTGCATTTCCTCAAACAGACCGTCCGGATTTTTGCCGGTCACACGCAGCTGCTTCGTTGCGAATGTGAGCGTTGCGGTCGTGATGCCGTCGAGTTCATTGATTCGTCTCTCCATTTTCGCTGCGCAGTTGGCACAGCCTAAATTTTCGACCGTGTAGGTTCGCGTGACAAGAGAGCCCGGAGATTTCGTGCGCGGCACGACCTTTACCTCAGATTCAATCGAGGTGCAGATCGCCTGAATCTGAGGCAGCAGTGCGTCCGGATCCTGTGCGGAGAGACGCAGCTGTTTTGTGGTATATGTAATTGTTGCATAAGTCACGCCGGGAAGCTCTTTGATTTTCTTCTCCATCTTGGCCGCGCAGTTGGCGCAGCCTAAGTTTTCCAGAATATAAACCTTTTTTACACAGTTTTCATCCGGCATCGTGCAGGTGCAGTTTTCAAGGCTCTGTCCGCAGACGTCGCAGTAATCCTCATGCGGGTGGCAGAGCTCACAGTCGCAGTCCTCCGGATGCCCCTCGACATGGTGATGATGCTCCTCATGCCCGTGATCGTGTCCGCAGCCGCACGCATCGTGCTCGTCATGATCATGATGATGCTCCTCATGTCCGTGGTCATGC
>JAJQGP010000067.1:0-19259 GCA_021200475.1 Lachnospiraceae bacterium | reverse complement strand
GCACGCATCGTGCTCGTCATGATCATGATGATGCTCCTCATGTCCGTGGTCATGCCCACAGCTGCAATTATCTTCTTCACGCAGAAGATCGTTCTCGTTCATAACTGAGATTCCTCCATATGTAATGTTTCGCGTTCGCAATCGTTCAGAACAGGCTCTGTAGTCTGTTGCGTTGAATCGTTGTATATTTATATGTTAGTAATAACATGAAAATCAGTCATCACAGAATGCAATGACTTTTAGACATTTTAAAATGAAGATAAATTTAAATCGGTGGATTTGAGAGTATTATAAAGGTAGTTGTTTGAAACTGTCAACCCTAAAATTGTAAGAATTTTCGTGTGTATTTCAGAGCTGTGTGTTTGAATTAAGTATGAAAAAATGATGCAAAATCCTACCTGTGTTATTGAAAAAAGGTTGTAATCTCCATGAAATATAATATAATGTAGATAGATAATAAGGCAGCGGAGGTGAAGGCTTGTGATTTATACGATTGAAGAGATAGTGAGACGAATAAAGCCTGTAGTGGAAAAATACCAGCTCCCGGCAGTTTACCTGTTTGGTTCATATGCACGTGGAACCGCTACAGAAAGCAGTGATATAGATTTGATTGTTGATACAACAGGAACTTCTATAAAAGGACTTTTTTCGTTGGGATCTCTATATTGCGATTTAGAATCAGCATTAGAAAAGGATGTGGATGTGATTACAGTACAATCCTTACAGCAGACAGCAATGATGGCGAGTGAGATTCAATTTAGAGATCAGATTTGGAAAGAGAAGGTGGATTTATATGCAGTCGCCTGATATGCAGAGGTTGAGTCATATTCTTGATTATTGTCGAGAATATAGAAAAAACAATAGAACGGTATGGTCGTTCTTTTGAAGTTTTCGATAAGGATGCCGACTATCAGAGATCGGTATCTTTTTGCATTTTGCAAATTGGCGAGTTGAGCGGAGGTTTGTCATCAGAAGACTATAGGGTAGCAACGGCAGAAAGCATTCCATGGCCTGCTATCAGAGGAATGCGTAATCTGGTGGCGCATAATTATGGCAGCATGAGCAGAGAAATTATCTGGGAAACAGCGTTGCATGATATTCCGGCATTAAAAGAATTCTGCGAAAAACAATTATCTGATGCATGAAAAAACTATGGACAAATGTCTACAAGAGTGATAAAGTACTAGTACCTCGTCTCCAAATTATCTCGACTTTATACTTGCCTGAATTTCCATCTGCTTCGTTGTCATCAGTCGACGTAGCCACCGCTACGCCTCCTTCTTCCGCCTTGCATATGAAAATTCATTCTGCGTCTAAAGTCGAGCTATTTGGAAGACGATGTACTAGTGGATTTAGATATTTTAAAACTGAATAGAGGATGCATGTTCCCCTTAATCGGGGATTAAAAGAGAAACCGGTGCAAATCCGGTACGATCCCGTCACTGTGATAGGGAGTCTTCTATTATATATGTCACTGCGAGACAGCTGTTGAGCGGGAAAGCGATAGAGGATGATGATCTTAAGTCAGGAGACCTGCTTGCGTCTGAGGATTGGTTTATTCTTACGGTGGATAGGAAAGACTTTTTAACTTTTATTTTTGTGTTCAGAATAGAGTTGGAAGCGTGCCCGTGACCGGGCATTTTTTGTTATAATCTGGATGCAAAATAAAAATGCATGTCTCAAAGATCGCCTATAAATGGGCGTTTTTTACTATATGGGAAATTTCTGTGGTTTTCCATGAGGCAATTATTCAGAACAGCAGGCCGCAGGTCTACGCTCTGCTTCAATCGTCGCTAAGCGGACGTCCGGCGACGCTTGCACTGTTCTGAACTGTTACGACAAAATGAGGAGGGAAATGCAATGAGCAAAAAACAGCTCGGCGGACGATTCCTGCAGATTGTAATTGTGCTGATAGGGATCAGTTTTCTGACATTTGCGCTGACGTACCTGGCGCCGGGAGACCCGGTGCGGTCGATGTATGCGGTCAATGGTACGATACCAAGCGAGGCGGTGCTGGAGGCGACCAGAGAGGAGATGGGGCTGAATGACCCGCTGCTGGTGCAGTACTGGAACTGGCTGTCCGGCTGCCTGCATGGGGATTTTGGCACGTCGTATTCGCTGAAGACGCCGGTGCTGACGCTTCTGTCATCGCGGCTGCTGCCGACGCTGAAGCTGGCGTTGCTCTCACTGGCGATGATGCTGGTGATCGCGGTTCCCCTGGGGATGCTTTCGGCGGTTTATAAGGGAAGTGTTCTTGACTATATCGTCCGGGGGTATACCTTCCTGGGTGTGTCGATGCCGAATTTCTGGGTCGGCCTGCTGCTGGCCTACTATATCGGTATGGTGCTGGGATGGCTGCCGGTGATTTCAATCGGTACGGGAATAAAGCCGATGATCCTCCCGGCGCTGACGCTGGCCTTTCCGATGTCTTCAAAATATGCGCGTCAGGTGCGCACGGCTGTGCTGGAGGAACTGAACCAGGATTATGTGACCGGCGCCCGGGCACGCGGAATAAAGGAGAGTAAAATTCTCTGGAGGCATGTGTTTCCAAATTCGCTGCTGCCACTGATCACGATGCTGGGTTTGTCCCTCGGCTCTCTGCTTGGCGGCACGGCGGTAGTGGAAGTGATTTTCTCTTATCCGGGGCTGGGAAGTCTGGCGGTGTCAGCGATTTCCTCCATGGACTATCCGCTGATACAGGGCTATGTGCTCTGGATTGCTCTGATTTACATGGTCGTCAATCTGGTGGTTGATCTTTCCTATAATCTGATAGATCCGCGGATGAAAAAGAATATACTCGCGCCGCAGCCGGCGAAAAAAAGTGAAACAACGACTGGTACACCCAGTGTGCAGCAGGGTTGAGAAAAGAGGGAAGCATGCAAAAGAAAATGGATTTTATCAAAAAGCATAAATCATTTACCGTATTCGCCATATTGGCAATTGCCCTCGCCCTGGTAGCCATCTTTGCGGATAAAATCGCTCCCTATGATCCTTATGAGGCAATTCTGACGGATGCCCTTCAGGCGCCGAGCAGCACCCACTGGTTTGGTACGGACAAGCTGGGCAGAGATTTATTTTCGAGAGTGATTTTCGGCAGCCGGATTTCGCTGTCTTCGGCATTGATCCTGGTGGCCTGTATCTTTGTAGTCGGCTCCGTGCTTGGAATCCTGGCCGGATATTTCGGCGGCTGGATCGACGCGGTGATCATGCGGATTGCGGATATGATGATTTCGTTCCCAGGCATGGTACTGGCGATCGCGATAGCCGGTATTCTGGGGGCGAGCATTACCAACGCGGTGATTGCGATTACCGCAGTAAGCTGGACAAAATACGCGAGGCTGGCGCGCAGCCTGGTGCTGAAGATTAAAAACTGCGATTATATCGCGGCGGCGCGGGTGACCGGGTCTACTACTTCCCATATTCTCAGTGTTTACCTGTTTCCGAATGTGATGCCGACCCTTCTGGTGACGGCATTCACGGATATCGGCAGCATGATGCTGGAGCTGGCGGGTCTTTCCTTCCTGGGCTTCGGTGCGCAGGCGCCGCAGGCGGAATGGGGACTGATGCTGAGTGAGGGGCGCAGCTATATGATGGCGGCACCCTGGATGATGCTTTACCCTGGTCTGGCAATACTTGTTACTGTTGTGGTATTCAACCTCTTAGGAGACAGTCTGCGGGACGTCCTGGATCCCAGAGATTGATGCGCAAGGCTGCAAAAATGCTTTGGGCATTGCGGCTGCGTGAGAGAAGAGTGGTCTGTAAGGATCACGCGTTTACGAAACTTGCGGAAAAATATAGAAAAAAAGGAGCAGGAAAAGATGAAAAGAATAAGCAGAAGAGATTTTTTGAGAGGTTCAGCGGCAGCAGCGCTGTCAGCAGCCATGGCGGTAAGTGTTTCACCGGTCGTTACGGAGGCTGCTTCAGGGGATACATTGAATTTCGGGTGTTATGTGTATTCGACCTCGTTCGACCCGGCTGCGTATCAGAACGCGGCATGGCAGGGCGTGCGCTGGGGCATTACGGAGTGTTTGTTTAAGTTTAATGACGACATGAGTGTAGAGCCTTTGCTTTGCGATACTTATGAGGTATCGGACGACAAGATGACCTGGACCTTCCATATCCGTGACGGTGTGTTGTTTTCAAATGGAGATGCCTGTGACGCGCAGGCAGTGGCGGACTCCCTGAACCGTCTGTTTTATGTATGTGCAAACAGTGACGACTACAGCTCTACACCGGCGGGTTATATTGATATGGCGAGCATTGAGGCGGACACGGATG
This sequence comes from Lachnospiraceae bacterium, assembly GCA_021200475.1. Classification (GTDB taxonomy): domain Bacteria; phylum Bacillota; class Clostridia; order Lachnospirales; family Lachnospiraceae; genus Choladousia. The sequence continues at coordinate 14,981 of JAJQGP010000067.1, read as the reverse complement.
CGAATACGGTGACGATCGTGACGAATACGGCGGTGGCGGATCTGACGGTAACGCTTTGCTTCCCATTCTATTCGATTATTGATGTGTACGGCGATACCACAGACGCGGATCATGCGGGCGGCTACGCGACTTCCGTGATCGCCACCGGTCCGTATGCACTTTCCTCTTTTGACGCGACGACGAAGAGCGGCAGCATGGTGGCAAATGAGAACTACTGGAATGGTGAGGTTCCGTACAGCACGGTGAATGTGACTTTTATTGAGGATGACTCGACCAAGGCTCTCTCTCTGATGAGCGGTCTGATTGATCTGACGGAGAATGTGACGACCTCCAGCGACCTGGCGACCCTCGAAGCGTCGGATGCTTATTATGTGTCAAAGTCTTCCAGCTTAAGAAGCGGATTTGCCTATATCAATTTTGACGGTGTGTTGGCTAATGATGCGCTGCGTCAGGCGGTTCGCATGGCGATCGACAGTGAGACAATGTGCAATATCACGGTAGGCGGTATGTATACGGCCGGCGTCGGCATTTTGCCTTCTTCCCTGATTTATGAGGATGAAAATCTGGACAATCCATATGCTTACGATATGGACGCCGCGGTTGCGCTGCTCGATGAGGCAGGCATTGTGGATTCCGATGGCGATGGTATCCGCGAGCTGGACGGAGAGCCGATTAACCTGACTTATATTACCTATAACAACCGCTGCCTGTCAGATTTTGCACAGGCCATTCAGGTTTCCCTGACTTCGATCGGTATCGGGGTATCCGTAAACAGCACCGACAGCGACACCGAGTGGATGCTGATGCAGGCCGGTGAATATGACCTTTGCGATTCCAACTGGACGACGGTAGGTACGGGCGACCCGACCGCCTTCCTCCTGAACTGGTATGGCGGCACGGACGGTTCCAACGCTTACAGCTCGGACAACCCGGACGGCACCAATTACTGCAATTATGACAGCGATGAGTTTGACGCGCTTTATGAGCAGTTCACCGCCTCAACAGATACGGATGAGCGAAATGCCCTGGTTGTAGAGATGGAGCAGGTGCTGGTGAACGATGTTGCGGTGCTGCTGCACGGCTATTACAATTCAACCATGATCAGCAACGCTTCAAAGGTAACCGGAGCGGAGATCGCGACCTTCGATTATTACTGGCTGAATACGGATATTAAGCCTGTGGGCTGAAAACGGATTCCCGCGAAGCAACGGCAGAACGATTGTGGATTGCAGCGTCTGGCAAAGGATCGTACATATTATGGGAGGATCGGACATGGATTTACTGAAAATAGAGGATATTACCGTCAGGTACGGGGATAATCCGAAGCCGACGATTGAACATTTTTCTCTTTCGATGAAGGAAGGAGAAGTGGTCAGCGTTGTGGGCGAGAGTGGCAGCGGGAAGACAACCGTAATCCGCGCGGTACTGGGGCTACTCCCTGGCGGAGGCGCGGTGGAGGCTGGAGATATCCTGTTTGAGGATCGCTCCCTTTTAAAGCTTTCGAAAGCAGAATGGCGGGAACTGCGTGGGTCGAAAATATCCATGATTTTTCAGGATTCCGGCGCCATGATCAATCCGATCCGGAAAATCGGGTCACAGTATGTAGAATACATACGGACTCATGAAAAAATCTCGAAAAAAGACGCCTTTGAAAAAGGCGTAACCATGCTGGAGCGGATGCGCCTGCCGGATGGCCGGAACATTATGAACAGCTATCCGTTCCAGCTCTCCGGCGGCATGCGGCAGAGAGTCGGGATCGCCATGGCGATGACTTTTTCTCCGAAGCTGCTGCTGGCAGATGAGCCGACGAGTGCGTTGGATGTGACGACGCAGGCGCAGATTGTGCGCCAGATTATGGAGCTGCGCGATGAATTCCATACATCGGTCATTATCGTGACACATAACATTGGCGTGGCTGCCTATATGGCAGACCAGCTGGTGGTCATGCAGCATGGAAAAGTGGTGGACGCGGGCACCAGAGATGAGGTCATGAAGCACCCGACCAATGATTATACGAAAAATCTGCTGGCCGCTGTGCCGGAAATGGAGGGCAAGCGCTATGTCTCCTGAGAATGATAAAAAGAAAGCTGGCTCTGCCGGGACAATGGCAGCGGAGGCTGAAAAAACAAATCTGGAACTGGAACCGATCCTTGAAGCCAGACATATCACAAAGCAATTCCCTGCTTCGGGCGGGAGGACGCTCAAGGCCTGCAATGATATCAATCTGACCGTCTATCGAGGCCGAACCCTGGGAATCGTCGGTGAGAGCGGCTGCGGCAAATCGACGTTTGTGAAAATGATCGTTCAGATGTTCCAGCCAACCGAAGGAGAAATCCTTTTTGATGGAAAAGATATCACAAAACTCAAAGGGGAAGAGCTGCGCCAGAGCCGCAGGAAGATTCAGATGGTTTTTCAGGACCCGGCGGCTGCGTTCAGCCCTAAAATGAAAATCATCGATATCATCACCGAACCGCTGATGAATTTTAAACTGATCAAGCGCTCGGAGCGTGAGGTGAAGGCGAAGGAGCTGCTGCGGATGGTAGAGCTGCCGGAAGACTTTGTTTACCGTTATCCACACAATATGAGCGGCGGGCAGCGGCAGAGAGTCGGCATTGCGCGGGCGCTTGCGCTGGAACCGGAAATCATTGTCTGCGACGAGGCAACCTCAGCGCTGGACGTGTCTGTGCAGGACCGTATCATCGAGTTGCTGGTAAAGCTTCAGAAAGAAAAGGGAATTTCCTTTGTATTTATTTGTCATGATATGGCGCTGGTGCAATCATTCGCTCATCAGGTGGCGGTTATGTATCTGGGAAATATTGTAGAAGTGCTTCCGGGAAATCAGGTGGGCAGCAACGCGCAGCACCCTTATACGCAGGCCATGCTTGGCGCGATCTTTTCCACTCACATGGACTTTGACAAAAAGATTGAGAGCATCGAGAGTGAGGCGCCCAGTCCGGTAGACGCACCGCCCGGCTGTCCGTTCCAGAACCGCTGCGACCATTGCAAAGAAATATGCAGAAAAGAAAAACCGGTTTTGAAAGAGATTGAGGAAGGGCATCAGGTGGCCTGTCATCTGTTTTGAATGGGAAAACGTCCAGTCTGAAACAGTGCTGCACAGGGATAAATGCCGTATTTGCTCTGACGTTATCGATAGGGCAGAATTGGGAGTAGTATAATACTGCCAGCTGCCTGATAATCAGAGCGGATGCTGGGAAAAAGAATCAGGAAGGAACAGATTATATGAAGAAATCACGGATTTTATGGATATTAGGGATGATTCTGACTGCGTTCTTGTCGCTAGGTGTAGCCGTATCGGCGGCAGAGGATGAGTCAGAAGCAGAGTCTCTTTCCGCAGAAGAGGAAATGGCCGCGGGTTATACGATTGGCGTTTCGGTCTACGATCCGGAGGACTGGGAGGCGATCGCGTTCAGGGATTATTTCGAGGATTATCTGGGAACGGCCTTCAACGCTTCTTTTTATTATAACGCAGAGCGGATAGATACCGCAGAGGATGAAATCGCGTTTGTGGAGGAGCTTCACGAGGCGGGGGTAAAGGGCATTATTTCGTTCCTTTCTACCTATATTGAAGAGGTTCTGCCAGTATGCGAGGAATATGGGATGTATTACATCCTTGGCTCCGGAACGATTTCCGATGAAGTGTATGAGAATGTAAAGGACAATCCTTATTTCCTTGGTACGATCGGCCCTACAACGGAGGATGAGCAGACGGCGGGAGAGATTTTGGCTGAAAATCTGGCGGCGCTTGATGAGAGCGGGGATGCGAGTTATCTTGTCGTGACCGGCGGCAGCGACATTGGAAACGAGATGCACCGCCTGCGGACGGTGGGGATTCTTTCGAAACTGCAGGAAATCTACGGGCTGACCTATGAAATGACGGCAGAAGAGCTGGCTGAGATTACGGAAGTCACCGAGATCGAGACCGGGACGGATGTGCGGATCACACTCTTTCCGGGATATCTCGTGGACGGCAGCGAGGTCGGGGAAGCGGTGGAAGGCGGAGAGTATACCATGGTGATCTCCGCGATGACCATTGCCAACGCGATTACAAACATCTGCAATGCGGAGGAAGCCAACGGGTATGACATCAAGGTCGGCATGGTGGACTGCTTTACAGATCAGAATTATGCGTTTTTCAACGAGACAGACGTGAACGGCGACTCAAAGCTGAACTGCCTCGTCGGAAAATATGGCGCGATTGTTGGGCCGTCCTTTGTGGCGATGTGCAACGCTTATGCCGGATATGCGGAGGAGTTCCGCACCGAGGACGGGAGCGCCTTCCGGCTGTACCAGACCTACTGGTATGCAGCCAGCACAGAAGGATTCAACGAGCTTTACGCGCAATCCATCAGTGCTTACGAGAATACCTACAGCGCGACTGATATGCTGCAGGTATTGAAGCTCTATAACGCGGATGCGGATTACGAGGCGTTTGCGGAGTTTACGGAGAAATAAAACGGGAGAGAGTTACGCCATAAGGAATCCACCGGCTAGCCGGTTCCCCTTATGACATATTAGAGTAAAAAAGCGAAACGAAGAAAGGTCAGACAAGCATATCCGCAAGAAGGATGCATGCCTGACCTTTCATTTATACTGTTCTTAATAATGCTCTTGAAATTGACTTTATCTGTGGAAAATGTTAGAGTGAGACGAAGATATTTAGGAAACGGCAAGTTGTTGTTCCCTGAAAGTTATGCTGCGGGTAAGGAAGTGAAGGAAAGGTGAATGAGATTAGTATTCTGATTGTCGATGACGACAGGCTGCTTGTGGAAAAGATGAAGAATACGGTGGACTGGGAAGGCCTGAATATTTCAGCGGTATTGACTGCCTATAATATTCGCCAGGCAGAAGACATCTTGCATGCGTGTCCGGTTCAGATCCTGCTCAGCGATGTTGACATGCCGCAGGGAAGCGGTCTGGAGCTTCTGGCCTGGATACGCAGTATCGGTCTGGAAGTAGAGTGTGTCTTTCTGAGCAGCTATGCGAATTTTACCTATGCACAGAAGGCGCTCAGTCTTTCCGCATGTGAATATCTCCTGAAACCAATTGCAAACGTGGATTTGGAGCGCGTGTTGAAACGAGTGGTCGACAGTGTGCAGGAGAAAAGGAGAACGTCTGACATACAGCCGGAGCCGTTTGCAGCGGATCGGAGCAAGTTGTGGGAAAAGCTATTGCTGCGGCAGGCTTTGTGGGATGATATGATGCGGGAAAGAACCGCAAACAGTCTTTTCCGTCCTAAGGAAGAATTTTGCCTGATATATATGTATGTTCTTCCGTCAGCGCCTGGAAAGCTGGAAAAAACAGAATTTGCTGTTCTTGATTTTCGAATTCGGGACGGTGTGACGAATTTTTTCCAAAAAACGGAGCAGGATTCGCGCAGAGGGGAATTGCCGGAAACAGAGCGGGATTCACGCAGAGAAGAATTGCTGGAAGCTGTGGTACATCTCAGTGAACAGGAGTGGATCCTGGTAATGCACTGTGGGGAAGACTGGATGACTATGAAGGAAACGATCCGGAATCTGGCGCGCTGCCTGCGGCAGCAAATGGATCATCCGATGGCAGTTTGTGCTGGTACACCAACGCCCGTTGAAAATATGTCCGCAGGTATGGAACGGCTGGATGCCCTGATCGCCAGTGTGGTAATGGATGAGGATGAAATCATTTTCGAAGATGACTGGACTATGAGAAAGAGAACCACTGCTGTTCCGTGGAAGGTATGGGAGAAGGAACTGCTGGAGACCGGAAAAGTCGCCCGTACAGAGGAACGGATCCTGTGTTATATTGAGGAACAGAGAAAAAACGATGGCTGGAACCGTAATTCTCTTTCCTGTTTTCTGCGCGAGCTGGAGCAGATGATGTATTTTTATCTGAACGAGTACGGATACAGCTACACCCAGCTTTTTGATGAACAGGAATTTGATGAATATGAAAGGGCGGCAAAGACGTCTGTTGGGAAAACGAAGGAATTCGTGCTCTATATTTTTGAAAAGCTGAAGGGTGGAAGGAAGGCGTTTACCAGCCAGGAAGATGTGGTCTGCCGGATTAAAGAGTACATTGAGTCCCATCTCGGGGATAACCTTTCGCGATCCGTCCTTTCCCAGGAGGTATTTCTGTCGGAAGGGTATATAACTCAGTTATTCCTGAAGGAGACCGGCAGTTCACTTCCATCTTATATTGCCCAGCGGCGAATCGAGAAGGCCAAGGAATGCCTGGAACACTCCGGACTTCCGGTAAGCCATATTGCCAGTGAGGTGGGATATAATAATTTTTCCTACTTCTCAAAAACCTTCCGGGAGCTTGTCGGCTGCACGCCAAACGAATACCGGACGTCTATTGATAAAAAAAGAAACCGTTTTTAACAAAAAAAGAGACACAACAGGAAAAGATGTGAAATACAAAATCACATCTTTTCCTGTTTTTTTTGACAAAAAAAGGAAGGAAAAATGGCGGAAAATTGTGAAGGACTGTTATAAAATAACTTCACAAAGAAAACACGCGTGAAAATGTAAGGCTTTACGAAAAAATCGGAACCGAAAAAACAGAAGCGAAAGGCAGAGCTGAAAAGCTCGAAACTGAAAGGAAGGGGGAAATCAGTGAAATGAAAACAAAGGAGGCGCACATCGATCGGAAAAAAAACTTCCGCATAGGGGTCAGAAGAAGTATGCCTCTGTACCTGTTAATGCTTCCGTCCATTATTATTTTCCTGCTGTTTACCTATTATCCCATGTACGGCGTCGTCATTGCTTTTAAGGATTACTCTCCCGCGCTGGGGATTATTGGGAGCCCTTGGGTAGGGTTGAAACATTTTAAGCAGTTTTTCAACTCTTACCAGTTCTGGCCGACGATCCGCAATACGCTGGTCATCAGCCTTTATACCATCCTGGTTACATTTCCGCTGCCGATCGCGCTGGCGCTCCTGTGCAACCAGATGCGGGCGGTAAAATTCAAAAAGTTTTTTCAGGTGGCGACCTATCTGCCACACTTTATTTCCACCGTTGTCATGTGCGGAATGATTATTCTGTTTCTGTCACCATCCACGGGAATTATCGCGAAGATTGTCGGGCTTTTCGGCTTTACTCTTCCGAACCTGATGGGAGAGGCGTCAGCCTTCCCGCATATCTACGTGTGGACAGAAGCCTGGCAGCATGTGGGGTGGGACAGCATCCTGTATATAGCGACTTTGTCTGCGGTCGATCCGACCCTGTATGAAGCTGCGATTATGGATGGCGCGAATAAGTGGCACAGGGTGCTTCACATTGACGTACCGGCATTGCTTCCGACGGCGACGATTATGTTCATTATGCGGATGGGGAGTGTCATGAGTGTAGGTTTTGAAAAGGTATACCTCCTGCAGAATACTCTGAACAGCAGCACGAGTGAGATTCTTTCTACCTATGTTTACAAAATGGGACTCATCAGCAATCAGTACAGTCTGTCATCGGCGATTGGCCTGTTCAACAATGCCATAAACCTGATTTTGCTGGTTACAGTAAATCAGATTGCTAAGAAACTCAGCGATACATCCCTGGTTTAAGGCAGAGGAGGAGAGGTGAACAATATGGGTAAAGAAGTTTCTGTTACTTCTGCAAAGAAGATAAAAAAATCCAGAGACGACAAAATATTTGATTTTATAATGTATACAATCGCAATTTTGCTGATCATTATCACGCTCTATCCGATGTACTTTATTGTAATCGCATCAATCAGCGATCCCACAGCAGTATCGAATGGGGAACTGCTCTTTTTGCCGACCGGGATTAATCTGAAGGCTTACAAAGAGCTGCTGGGATACGCGAAGCTGTGGATCGGCTACCGAAATACGATTCTCTATGCGGTATTGGGAACTGTGATCGTACTGGTCGTAAATATACCGGCGTCCTACGCCCTGTCCAGAAAAAAGCTGTACGGCAAAAAATTGTTTACGTTTTTCTACCTGATCCCGATGTTTTTTACCGGCGGTCTGATTCCGACCTACCTGGCTGTAAAGAATTTTAATCTGCTGAATACCATCTGGGTAATGGTGCTGCCATTCTCAGTGGTGCCATATTACATCATAGTAGGACGAACCTTCTTTAACAACAGTATCCCCGAGGAATTGTGGGAAGCAGCGCAGTTGGACGGCTGCGGATATATCGGATTTTTCTTCCGGGTAGTGCTTCCGCTCTCCAAAGCAGTACTTGCGGTGATCGCCCTGTGGGCAGCGGTGGGTCAGTGGAATTCTTATTTTAACGCGCTTATCTACCTGAGAAGTGAGGAACTGCAGCCTCTGCAGATTGTCCTGCGCAATATCCTGATCAGCAATCAGACGATCAGCTCCATGACGACCGGTGCGGCAGCCGTGGAGGCGAAACAGATGGCTGACCTGATTAAATACGCAGTGATCGTTGTTTCATCCGCACCGATTATGTGCCTGTATCCGTTTGTTCAGAAGTACTTTAATCAGGGCGTTATGCTGGGCTCGCTGAAAGGGTGAGGAAGGCAGCCGGAACGGCAAAAAGCGGGAAAAGCAGGAAAAACAGCAGAATCGATAAAACACAAAAGCAATGTAAAAAAGGAAAAGCAATAAAAGCAATATAAAAGCAACAAAGGAAAGTCAGCAAAAAAAGTTCAAAAATCAAAAGGAGGAACACAGCTATGACGAAAAAAATATCCAGGAGAGATTTTCTGCGCGGAGGAGCAGCGGTACTGGCACTGGGAACAATGGAAGGAGCAGGCTTTGCGACAACGGCACAGGCGGAGGAGAAGCCAACTTACACGATTGCTACCGTGAGATGGACGGACTCCTGGCCAACAGACTACCTCTATGAGGGAATCATGCAGGAACTGGCGGACAAGCATGGCATCAATATTGAATGGCAGGTGTACTACAATTCGGACTGGAGCGAGCAGAAGTCATTGCTGCTGGCATCCGGCGACCTTCCGGACGCATTTTTCGGCTCGATCTGCCTTACCGCGACAGATGTATCTCAGAATAAACCGTTCTTTGTAGAACTCACGGATCTGATTGACGAGTACATGCCCAACCTGGTGTCTGTGATGGAGGAATGCCCGGATCTGCGGGCGGTCTGCACAGACCGTGATGGCAAGATCTACAGCTTGCCAAAGAAGCTGCCGCTTCGTCCGAAGGTATGCGGCAATGTTCTCTACATCAATCAGGACTGGCTGGATAATCTGGGACTGGAGATGCCGACCACGCTGGACGAGCTGACCGCGGTACTGAAGGCATTTGCGGCAGAGGATGCGGACGGCGACGGAGATGCGACCAGTGAGATTGGCTATACCAACGCAGCCGGATCTGTGTTCAGCGGAGACCTGCGAAATATTATGTTTCCATTTGGGACGATGGTGAGCCGTGCAGACAATTATATGGGGCTGAATGGAGAGGGCACGCCGGTATTTATGCCGATCGAAGAGAATTATAAATCCGCGGTGGCATGGATGCATGACCTCTATGAGAGCGGTGTGCTCGATCCGGAATATTTCACGCAGGAAGGCAGTACGGCAACCGCAAAAAGACAGGCTGAGGGCGGTTCTAAGGTCGGTCTGTTCACCGGGTGGACCGCAGACGCAGAGGCCGGTGTGAATGCATCGCAGTTTGTAGCGCTGGAAGCGATAGAAGGTCCGGATGGGAACCGTTACGTAGAGAATGCTTCAAACTATTTGGACATCTCTGATCGAGAGCTTTTGATCACCACAAAATGCGAGAATCCGGAGAAGTTGCTTGCGTGGGCAGATGATTTCTATACCGATCTGGTTTCCCTCCAGACCTATTACGGCTCCATCCCGGACTGTGTGGCGGAGAATGAGGATGGGACATATGAGGTTCTTGTTCCGGAAGACGGAAGTTCTCTCGATACCTCTGCTTGGTCCAATTCCATGCGTGATTTTGGCCCGAAGTATATGACCGATGAATTTGCCGCGCTGGTATCCCTTCCAGAGGATCAGGGCGACGGCATTAAGCTGGCCGAGGATGAGATCAACGCGCAGTATGTGACGACTGACAGGAACGTAGGACTTCCGGTGCTCCAGTACACAGACGATGAGCTGAGCCGGATCAATACGCTTGGCATTGATATCTACAGCTATTGCGAAGCGCAGTATGCCCACTGGGTAGTGGATGGCGGCGTAGAGGAAGAGTGGGACAGCTATGTGGAGCAGCTGAAGAAAATGGGGGTAGAAGAACTGATTTCCATCCATCAGGACGCTTATGACGCGTATCTGGAAAATAAGGAAGCATAAGTGAACGCGGGAGCGTTCAGGAGCAAATAGTGAGTGGACACAGGAATGTTCTCAAAAGGCGGGCAGAAGCAATGATCTGGGAGCTGTCGGGAAATACAGATGGAAAACCGGCGCATCCTGTGATAAGATGACGCCAGGATTGAAAGTCATGAATGGGGTGCCTGGGAAGAATATGAAGAGGAACGCGGGAAACGCAAAGTATAAAGTGCAAAGCTTAAAATCTGTGTCCATAAAGCTATTGGTTCTGTTCGCGGTGGCGGTGGCAGGGCTGCTGGTATTCCTGGTTTTTGAAATACAGGAAAACAGAAAGCTGATGAATGAGTATGTGAATGATACGGCTGGACTTTATGTCAACCAGATTAACCGGGACATTACTCAGATCACCAGTGAGCTGATTTACATCCTGGAGGGGAATGACGACATCAGCAGCCTGCCAGATCAGCTTACACCATCTGATACAGCGTATTATGACATGCTGACCAGTATTATGGAGCAGAACCGTATTCTCAAAATCCGTTACCAGGAGACTTCCTTTTTTTATGTATACAGCTATCGTGCGGATGTCCTGATTACAGACAGTGGAACAACCTTTGCGGGCAGCTGGAAAAGTGATCTTTATGAGGAGCTTCTGGCTCTGCTAAAGGGACAGGAAGCCTGGAATTCAAATACGACGCAGTGGACGCTGCTGTATGTCGGGGAGGATTCTTACATTGTCAGCTGGTATACGAAGAATGGGAAGACGTTTGGCTGTGTGATGGATGTAGACACGGTGTTTGATATCCTCGGAGACGGAATCAGCAGTTACGAGGCCATCCCGTTTATGAAGGATGAGGAAGGAAATTTTCTCCTCCCGAAGGATATGACGGAGGAGTATCGTGAACTCATTCTGGAAGAAAAAACAGAGAAAAATCTCTGTTCGTATCAATTGGGAAGTATTGGTGTTGTATATCTTTATATTGTCCCCGGCAGCGGGATGCTGGAGCGCCTCCTGAATATACAGGTTTTCTTTGCGGTACTGGTGGCGGTGATCATGATGCTGTGCGTAGGTGTGCTTTATGGCTATTACAGAAGAGTGATGGAGCCGATGCGCGAGTTTGTCGATGGTCTGGATCGACTGGATGAGGAACAGATGCTCAATGAGGATGGAACTAACAACATTCTTGAGCTGCAATTTGCCAGCGGGCAGTTCCGTAAGCTGCTCCGGAAGATCCAGTCTCTGAAAATCATTATCTATGAGCGGGAACTGAAAGAGCAGAAGGCGGAACTGGAATACGTGCAGGAGCAGCTCCGGCCGCATTTCCTGCTGAACTGCCTGAGTGTAATTCACGGAAAGGCGGATGAAAAGGGAGAGACGGAGATCGTTCGCATTACAGAGAAGCTGGCGGATTATATGAGATATGTGATGCGGGATTCCCATAGTCTGCGGCGGGTCAGCGAAGAACTGGAACATATTGAAGCCTATGTGGAGATGCAGAAGCTGCGCTATGGGGAGGACTCTTTTTCCTATGAGGTGATGTCAGACGCAGATGTAGGGGATTGTCTGATTCCTCCGCTGGTACTGCAGACGCTGGTAGAGAACGCGATTGTGCATGAAGTGACGTTGGATGCGAAGGTTGAGATTTCTCTTTACATTACGGTAGAGAAGTATGAGGAGACTCCTTATCTCTACATCAGCGTATCCGATACGGGAAGCGGTTTTTCGGAGGAGATCCTGGAGGCACTGGAGAAGGACAGCCCGATTGTTTACAACGGACGCACCCATATCGGCCTGCAGAATGTTCGCCGGAGGCTGGATTTGATGTATGGCGGCCGTGCGGGCATCATCTTTTCAAATATGGAGAAAAACTTTGGTGCGGTAGTGGAGGTGCGCCTGCCGCTGGAGCGTGCGGGAGATGGAGCAGAGACGATACAGGTAAGACGGAGGAGCGGACAAGATGAGAAAGAATAACCTGTGGAAGATGGAACCGGTCGGTCGAGAGAAAAATACAGTCAGAGGGGAGCACTATCGCTTTACGCTGCTGACGCCCTGTCTGATCCGGATGGAGTATCGGGAGGATGGGGTTTTTGAGGATCGGCCGACTCAGGTGGTATGGAATCGAAGATTTGACGAGGTTCCCTTTCGTCTGGTAAAGGACGGAGAAGGATTTGATCTGTTCACAGAGCAGATGCATATCACGTATGATGGACAAGGATTTTCGCCGAATGGCCTGACGGCAAAGGCACTCGGCGGCCTTCACCCCTATGGCAACAGCTGGAGGTATGGAGAAAACGGTCAGAATCTGGGAGGTACGGTAAGAACTCTGGATAAGGTGGATGGCGCGTGTGTGCTCTCGGATGGGATCCAGTCGTTTACCGGATGCTCAGTTCTGGATGACAGCCAGTCGCTGCTTCTCACAGAAGATGGCTGGGTTGAGCCGCGGCGGGGAGAAGGGATTGATCTGTATCTGTTTGCCTATGGAAACGACTATAAACAGGCGCTGAAGGATTTTTACCGTCTGACCGGAAACACGCCGATGCTGCCCAGGTATGCGCTTGGCAACTGGTGGAGCCGTTATTATGCGTATACCGAAGAGAGCTACATGGAGCTGGTGAACCGCTTTCAGGCAGAGAAAATTCCCTTTACCGTGGCGGTCATTGATATGGACTGGCATCTGGTCGAAGAGGTCGATCCGAAATACGGATCCGGCTGGACTGGCTATACCTGGAACCGGACACTTTTTCCGGATCCGGAGCGTTTCCTTTCCTGGCTTCATGCGCATGGAATGCGGACGACGCTGAACCTGCATCCGGCAGATGGCATTCGCGCCTTCGAGGAGGCATATCCGCGCATGGCCAGGAGCCTGGAGAATGTGGACACGGAGCATGAGGAGCCAATTGAATTTGACGTTACAAATCCGGAATTTCTGGAGGCATATTTTGACTGCGTTCTCCATCCGGAGGAGGAGCGCGGGGTGGATTTCTGGTGGATTGACTGGCAGCAGGGTGATACCACAAAGATTCCCGGACTGGATCCGCTGTGGATGCTGAACCACTATCACTATCTGGACAATGCCCGCGATGGAAAGAGGCCGATGACCTTTTCCAGGTATGCAGGGCCGGGGTCTCACCGCTACCCGGTCGGTTTCTCTGGCGATACGATTATGACATGGGAATCGCTGGATTTTCAGCCGTACTTTACCAGCACAGCCTCTAATATCGGCTATGGCTGGTGGAGCCATGACATCGGTGGGCATATGCTGGGCTATAAAAATGACAACATGGCGGCGCGCTGGGTGCAGTATGGGGTGTTTTCTCCAATTAACCGTCTGCACAGTTCGAAAAGTGAATTTAACGGAAAAGAGCCGTGGCGTTATCCGGAAGAGATCGCGGGCGTGATGACCGATTTCCTGCGTCTTCGCCATGAGTTGCTGCCCTACCTGTACACGATGAATTACCGCGCGTATCAGGAAAATCTGCCTCTGATCCTGCCGATGTATTACGATTATCCGACAGCGAGGGAGGCTTATCAGGTGAAGAATCAATATCTCTTCGGCACGTCGTTCCTGGTTGCTCCAATCACGACGCCGGAGATCGCCGGCATTGACCGGGGCAAGGTACATGTGTGGCTGCCGGAAGGGCGGTATATCGACTTTTTTACAGGAATGTTGTACTCTGGTGGGCGCGAGCTGGATATGTACCGCGACATCCATTCCATCCCGGTGCTGGCAAAAGCGGGCGCGATCGTTCCCATGACGCCGGAAATTATCGGACAGGCGGCAACAGGAAACCCGCGAAGACTCTGTATCTGCGTTTTTGGCGGGGCGGACGGAACATTTACGCTCTACGAGGATGACAATGAGACCTTTGCGTATCAGAGCGGGGACTGCGCGACAACCGCGATGGCATTTGACTGGGAGCAGGGAGTTTTTTCTATCGAGGGAGCAAAAGGAATTCTGTCTTTGCTTCCTGAAGAAAGAATTTACGAAGTGTGTTTCTATGGGGTAAAAGACTCTGCTGTGGTGGCTGTGGTCAACGGCGAGTGCGTCGAGGTGCAAAAAGAATATGATCCGGTTCTGGGCTGCCTGCGGGTAGGTCTTCCGGAGCTCACCCCTGGTCAGTCTGTCCGGGTCACGATATTGCAGGCAGCCCTGCGGGAGAACGATGTGACCGGACAGGTTTTCGACCTTCTGAATCGCGCAGAAATTGATTTTGTGGTCAAAGAAAAAGTCTATTCCCTGGTGAAAAAAACCGTTCCGACCGCTGTCAAAGTGGCAGGGCTTTATTCGCAGAGGCTTGATACGGAGCTGGTAGGGGCAGTCACGGAGATCCTGACCGCGTATGTGGAGTGAAAAATTTCCGGGAAGTGAAGAGTTAAACGATGCACACAGACGCGCGTGGAATGGCTGCTTTGCAGCCTCGCGTCTGGCACAAAGTAAAACGACTTACGTCGTTTACAATAATAGAGCGTGGCAATCGCGCAGGACGCTCGAGGAGCTTCAGGAGAGAAACAATATGCCAAGTAATAGAAGAACGATAGATAGAGAAAAGAGCTGCGTGCTATCACACGCTCTGTAGATGATTCTGAATGAGAGGTTCTGTTACTGTTCACAACTCTTGCCGTAAGGTATTCCGGTGAGGGTTGTGAACGTAGCGGAACCACTTTTTTATTGACTTACCCTGATAATATCATATATAACCTGACTTCAGGATTCTACATTAAAAAATGGCGTTAACTTAGTGGAAAG
>JAJQGP010000037.1 GCA_021200475.1 Lachnospiraceae bacterium | reverse complement strand
CGGAAAAACCTGCGGCGCACACCGCAGCAACCTCACGCTTCTACGCTATCAAGGTCACAACAATCTGCATTATACAGAAAATCGTCAGCTATTTCAAGCTTTTTCTTCCCGATTCTTCCTTTTTTTCGCGAAAATATTGTTTTTTTTTCAGTACAATCCTTTTTTGAAATCTTAATAGAATCTTTTGAAATCATCTCTTCCTATTATAATAGAAAAGTATTATACTCGAAAAAGGAGATTATTTCCAAAAGATAAGGAGAAAATGTATGAAAAAGAAAATAAGTACCCGGCTGCCTCTGCTCCTGCTGGCAATGTTTCTTCTGTCATTTACCCCTGTGGCAGCGTCAGAGCAGATCAGCAATCCGAATCCGACCGCGTCTGCTGCCGACACACAGGCATCCTTAAACGGCTATGTATCCGTGGATGGGAAGACGTATTATTACAAAAATGGGCAAAAGCTCACCGGGCGCGCGAAAATCGATGACGTTTATTATTACTTTGTGGACGGTGTCATGCAGAAAAGCTTCTGGTATACCTCTGCAAGCGGTGCAAAATATTATTTCCGGGCCAATGGCCAGATGGCGACCGGGCGGGTGAAGATCAAAGGGACCTGTTACTATTTCAATGCCAGCGGCAAAATGGTCACCTCAAAAAAGGTCAATATCAATGGCAAATACTATTACTTCAATGCCAGCGGCAAAATGGTTACCTCAAAGAAGGTCAAAATCAACGGCTATTACTATTACTTCAACAGCAATGGCAGGATGGTCACCGGCTTTAAAAAAATCGACGGCTGCTACTATTACTTTAACTCCAAAGGAAAAATGGTCACCGGCCTTCAGAAGATTGACGGCAGCTATTACTATTTCAGCTCCAGCGGGAAACGCAAGACCGGCTGGCTGACAGATGAGGAAGGGAATCAGTATTATTTCGACGAAAAGACCGGCATCCGTGTGACGGGAAAGCAGATTATTTCTCACTACATCCGCTATTTTGATTCCAACGGCATTCTTTACCGGACGGTAGATATGGACGGCAAGATGATCGCTCTCACCTACGACGACGGTCCTTCCGCCAACACCTCTGCGATTCTGAAAACCCTGCAGCAGTACAGCGCCGCAGCCACGTTCTTTGTCGTAGGAAACCGGGTGTCCACCTATGCATCCACGGTAAAGGCCGCCTATGACCTCGGCTGCGAGATCGGCAACCACACCTGGGAGCATCTCATCCTGACCCGCTACCCCGCAAGTACCATCCAGAGTCAGATCTCGCGGACAAATGAAGCAGTCAAGGCCGTGACCGGTGTCTCTCCGGTCGTGATGCGTCCGCCCGGCGGCAACTACAACACGACTGTGAAGAACGCGGTCAATATGCCCCTTATCAACTGGTCGATTGACACGAGAGACTGGGCGACACGCAGCGCGTCCAGCACCATCTCGGCCGTGCTGAACCACGTAAAGGACGGCGATATCGTCCTCATGCATGATCTGTACGCCTCGACCGCCGAAGCCTCAAAAACCATCATCCCGACCCTGATCAGCAGAGGGTACCAGCTCGTGACAGTCAGCGAGCTGGCCGAAAGCCGCGGCGGGATGACAAATGGCACAGTCTATACCTGTTTCCGGTAAAAGACAGGCCGGAACGTCGTGGCAGTAAGCATCCGACCCATCGCGGCAGTAAGCATCCGGCGGATGTCTCCCCTTCGTTTCGGTCGGTTCAAAACGCGTGCACTGGCACACAGGACTGCTTAGCGCCGACCGGAGCGGAGACCCGGTGACACGCATTACCGGAGTCTCCAGCCCGGATGATACTTATTCTTTAATGTACTGCCTGTCAGGCGCCCCCATCCAAGAGGAAATCCATTGACGCAGACAAGCCGCCAGCCATTTGCCGCGGCTGAGCCAGAGTGCTTCCGCATTGCTCCGGAGCGTTCCCCTGTCTCCGTGCAGCCCTGATCCGAAGCCTCCTGGCCCTGCTCGTCCGTCAGCAGGTCTTCCACCTCCAGGGTTTCTCCGCGCAGATAGCGCAGGATGCGTTCATCCGTACAGTCAAAATCCAGAATGGCTGTGCCGTCTTTTGGCCGAAGTGCCATCGCAAGCGCCTGCGAAGGCTCGAATCGATCCTTTTTCACCTCACCCAGATATAGTCCATTTCGCAGGAAACGTATTCCGTCCGGTTCCTCTGAAGTCCTCATCTGTTCCGGTACATAATAGGCCCGCTCCTTGCGCATATCCAGGCTTTTCAGGTATTCCATCTGGTTCTGCTCCCGCAAAAACGACGCCACCCATTCGTTTTCCGTCCGGTCAGCCGCTTTTGAGGATGCCGGCGTCATTCGCCGGTGCTCCCTTTGAAGCCTTCCTTTTTCTCTCTTGTCCTTTTTCTTTTTTTTGCCCGTTTTCTCCCAGTCTGCGGCTGCGCCGGCAAACAGGTCCTCTTTGTCCGTATCGCCTTCCCCCGCACCGCTTTCGCGACAAGGTTCGCCAGCCGCACGCTTTCCGAGCAGCGCCAGGAAATGCCCCTCACCCGGTATTTTATGCGGAAACAGCCGGACACATTTCACCAGATCCGGAAAGCGTTCCTCCCTGCCGGCCTTTCCTGTCATCCAGTCCTCTTCCGCCAGACCGGGCCGTCCCTTTTCAAATCCTTCTGCCATTGGGACAGGCAAAAGCTCCAGCTCCGGGCAGTGCTCCAGAAGGTAAGCAATCACCTGCTCGTCCTCTTCCGGGGAAAAGGTGCAGGTAGAATACAGCATCATCCCTCCCGGACGCAGCATTGAGGCCGCCCGCACAGCAATTTCCTTCTGTATCTTTGCGCACTCCCGGACCTTGTCCAGGCTCCACGCATGGGCATTCGCAATATCCTTGCGAAACATACCTTCTCCGGAGCACGGGGCGTCTACGAGTATTTTATCAAAAAACGCCGGGTACCGTTCCGCCAGCTTTGCCGGCACTTCATTTGTCACAAAAGCATTTCTCACACCAAAGAGTTCCAGGTTTTTCAGCAGGGCTTTTGCGCGGAAAACGCTGATATCATTGGCGACCAGCATCCCTTCCCCTGCCAGTTTTGCGGCAAGCGCGGTCGCCTTGCCGCCGGGAGCCGCACAGAGGTCCAGCACCCGGTCCCCCGGTGTTACCGGAAGAACCTGCGCGGGCGTCATAGCGCTCGGCTCCTGCAGATAATACAGGCCGGCATAATAAAAAGGATGTCGTGACGGGGCATCCTCTTTTTCATAAAAAAATCCATTGTCTGTCCACGGAATCGGGGTCAGGTGAAAGGGGGCAAGGCTTCGGAACGCTTCCACACTGATTTTCAGCGTATTTACCCGAAGGCCGTAGCGCCTCGTTTCCCCGTAGGAATCCAGGAAAGAAGGAAATTCTCCTCCAAGCAGCGCTTTCATCCGTATTAAAAAATCCTGCGGTAAATCCATTTGTTCCGTCCTCCTGCGATCCGGCTTATCCGGCGCAACGATTGTCGCCTCTACGTTTCCGCTCCTCGCCGGGTGGCATCCCACACTTCGTGCGGGATCAGCCCTGACCATGCAGAAAGTGCGTGGCCGGGGTGTGAGCAATAGCCAACGATTTTCATTCCGGATCATCCCACCGATAGCGCGTCAGCTCTCCCTGCAGCTTCATACTGGCAAACCCGTTCTGGCGCAGAGCCTCATAGAGCACAATCGCGGCGGAATTGCCCAGATTCAGAGAACGAGTCTCCCCGATCATCGGAATGCGAACCGCCGTGTCAGGGTGCGCCCGCAGGATTTCTTCCGGAATTCCTGCGCTCTCCTTGCCAAACATAAGATAACAGTCTGGCTCATAGCTCACTTCCGTATAAAGCCTCCTGGCTTTTGTTGAGGCAAAATAAATCTTTGCTCCCGGATTGCGTTCCAGAAACTCTTCATAATTAATATAGCGCGTCACATCCAGCTGCGGCCAGTAGTCCATACCAGCACGTCGAAGCGCTTTTTCCGTCAGGCGGAAGCCCAATGGCTCAATCAGATGCAGCCGGGTGCCGGTCGCGACACAGGTTCGCCCGATGTTTCCCGTATTGGATGGGATCTCCGGTTCATAAAGCACGATATTCATGCAGTATCCTCTTATATTCGTAACGGTAACTGTTTCAGTACCTTCATAGTTACACTTTCGCAATTACCGTAACCATTCAGAAGTGCAGGCCTGCGGTCTGCCACTCAAAATGACTGCTTCGTTCCTAACGAGACTCTCTCCGCAGCCTCGTAATAAAACGCTCCAGCCTTTCCAGCGCAACCTTCAGCGCATCAATGGAATAGGCATAGGAAATACGAAGGAAGCCTTCCCCGCACGCACCAAAAGCGGTACCCGGTACGACAGCAACGTGTTCCTCCTCCAGAAGCCGCATCGCAAAATCATCCGATGTCATGCCAAATTCTTTGATGCACGGGAAGACATAAAATGCCCCGAACGGTTCAAAGCAGGGCAATCCCATGCGCTTAAATTCGTGCATCAGAAAGCGCCGGCGCTGGTTGTAGGAGTCCCGCATCTGTGCGACATCCTGATCTCCATTGCGCAGGGCCTCAACCGCAGCGTACTGGCTGGTGGTCGGCGCACACATGATCGCAAACTGATGAATCTTCATCATCTGGTCAATGATCTGCCGCGGACCGCATACATAGCCAAGGCGCCAGCCGGTCATCGCGTAGGATTTGGAA
>JAJQGP010000080.1 GCA_021200475.1 Lachnospiraceae bacterium | reverse complement strand
TATTTTTAACACATTTTCATTTTATATTGTAGGAGTATTAGCGATGAGCTAATATATTTCATAACTCACACTTGGCAGCTCCCACACGCTGCCAAGTACTCCCTCAAACATTTTCCTGGATGGGAAATTCCCAGAACAGGGCAAAAACATTTTTCAACCCAAATTTTTCTCTTTCCTGAAAAGACCTGACAAAATGTCAGGTCTTTTCGCTTTGCTTTTTTACAAATACGGTAGCTGTTCAGTACCTTCACAAATACCTTCTTATAAATTGTCCTGTATAGGAAACCGGATTTTCCGCAACCTCCTCCGGAGTTCCTTCAGCAATCACCGTACCGCCCCGGTCGCCGCCTTCCGGACCCAGGTCAATAATATAGTCGGCCGTCTTAATCACATCCAGATTATGCTCAATGACAATGACCGTATTGCCGCCTTCCGTCAGACGGCGCAGGATATCGACCAGCTTGTGAACATCCGCGAAATGGAGGCCGGTGGTCGGCTCATCCAGAATATAAACCGTCTTGCCCGTACTGCGGCGGGAAAGCTCCGTCGCCAGCTTAATGCGCTGTGCCTCGCCACCGGACAGTGTCGTCGACGGCTGGCCAAGCTTAATATAGGAAAGGCCTACATCATTCAATGTCTCAATCTTTCGCCGAATCTGAGGCAGATGATCAAAAAATTTCAATGCCTCTTCCACGGTCATATCCAGCACGTCATAAATCGATTTTCCCTTATATTTTACATCCAGTGTCTCACGGTTATAACGTTTTCCATGGCAGACCTCGCAGGGAACATAGACATCCGGAAGAAAATGCATCTCAATCTTAAGAATACCGTCCCCGGCGCATGCTTCGCAGCGGCCACCCTTGATATTAAAGCTGAAACGACCTTTTTTATAACCTCGTGCCTTTGCATCTGCCGTAGATGCAAACAAATCACGAATCATGTCAAAAACTCCCGTATAGGTCGCCGGATTTGAGCGCGGCGTCCGTCCGATTGGAGACTGATCGATATTAATCACCTTATCCAGCTGTCCGATCTCGGTAATCGCCCGATGCTTTCCCGGAATCGTACGCGCCCGGTTCAGGTCCTTCGCCAGACGCTTGTACAAAATCTCATTGATCAGCGAGCTTTTCCCGGAACCGGAAACACCAGTCACGCAGGTCATCACGCCAAGTGGGATTTTTACATTAATATCTTTCAGATTATTCTCCCGCGCACCACGTATCTCCAGCCAGCCGGTCGGCGTCCGCCGCGACTCCGGCACCGGAATAAACAGCCGATGGCTCAGGTATGCGCCCGTGACCGATTCCGGGCAATTCTTCAGATCCTCGACCGTACCAGCCGCCACGACTTCACCGCCGTGCTCTCCCGCACCGGGACCGATATCCACAACATAATCTGCCGCATACATCGTGTCCTCATCATGTTCCACCACGATCAGCGTATTCCCAAGCTCCTTCAGATTGTTCAATGTACGTAAAAGTTTATCATTATCACGCTGATGCAGGCCAATACTCGGCTCGTCCAGAATATAAGCCACACCGACCAGTCCGGAACCGATCTGCGTTGCCAGACGGATGCGCTGTGCCTCGCCGCCGGAAAGAGTCCCGGTCGCGCGCGACAAGCTTAAATAATCCAAACCCACATCAACCAGGAAACCGATCCGCGCCCGAATTTCCTTCAAAATCTGCGCGCCAATCAGTAGCTGCTGCTGTGTCAGCTCCAGCCCGGCCAGAAACCCCTGCAAATCTCCAACCGACATCGAAGTAATCTCGTGGATATTTTTTCCGCCAACTGTCACCGCCAGCGCGGACGGCTTCAGCCGCTGCCCGCGGCAGGCCTTGCACGGGGTAATCCGCATAAAACTCTCATACTCCTGCTTCGTATAATCTGACGATGTCTCCCGGTAGCGCTGCTCCACATTCCGGATGAGTCCGTCAAAGGCCACATCATAAACCCCTATACCGCGCTGCCCCTTGTAATGCACCTTTACCTCTCTGCCGTCCGTCCCATAAATCAGCATATGCTGAATATCGGGCGACAGCTGCTCAAACGGTGTCGATAAATCAAAGCGGTACTCCTTTGCCAGCGCTGTCAGGAGTGCGTACGTAAAGCTGGATGGGTCAGTACAGGACTGCCAGCCATTCACCACAATCGCACCCTCCCGGATGCTCAGGGATTTATCCGGAATCATCAGGTCAATGTCAAACTCCATCTTATATCCCAGGCCAGTGCATTCCGGGCAGGCGCCAAAGGGATTGTTAAAAGAAAAGCTGCGCGGCTCAATCTCGTCAATGCTGATGCCGCAATCCGGGCAGGAAAAGCTCTGGCTGAAGGTAATCATCTCTCCCTCACCGACATCGACATACCCCAGGCCGTCCGCCAGCTGCAGCACTGTCTCCATCGAATCTGTCAGCCGTTTCTCAATCCCCGGCTTCACCACCAGGCGATCCACAACAATCTCAATGTTGTGTTTGATGTTTTTTTCGAGCTTAATCTCCTCCGACAAATCATACAGATTTCCATCGATCCGCACACGCACATAGCCGCTGCGCTTCGCCTGCTCCAGCAGCTTCACGTGTTCACCCTTACGTCCGCGCACGACCGGCGCGAGCAGCTGGACCCGCGTCCGTTCCGGCAGAGCCATGATCTGATCCACCATCTGATCCACGCTCTGCTTTTTAATCTCACGTCCGCACTTCGGGCAATGCGGAATTCCGATCCGCGCATATAATAATCGGAAATAATCATAAATCTCCGTCACCGTACCGACCGTCGAGCGCGGGTTCCGGTTTGTCGTCTTCTGATCAATCGAGATTGCCGGCGGAAGTCCCTCAATGCTCTCCACATCCGGCTTCTCCATCTGCCCCAGGAACTGTCTGGCATAGGAAGACAGCGACTCCATATAGCGGCGCTGTCCTTCCGCATAAATGGTATCAAACGCCAACGACGATTTTCCCGAACCCGACAGGCCGGTAAGCACTACAAACTGATTGCGCGGGATATCGAGGCTGATATTCTTTAAATTATGCTCGTTCGCACCACGAATGCGGATAAACTGCTTTTTGTCTGGATTGGCTGATTTGATTTGTCTTTCTGCAATATCAGGGGCACTCGAATTTATTGAACTCATTTCCGGCTGTCTCTCCTTCTTCTTCTCTGCATTCTTTCCAAAACCCTATGTTCTGTATTTCTGCTTTGCATAAACCTTATATGATACGCATTCTGGTCGACCTGTATCTGCTCATTCGTTACAGGTCACACACTGACCAAATTTACCTTATTTTACCTCTACAGGTGTGACCAGTAATGCTCATTCATTAATCTCCTGCAAATGCTTCTTCAACCGTATCATCTTATCGCGCAGCTCGGCCGCGCTTTCGAAATCCAGTTCCGAAGCTGCCTTCTTCATCTTTTTCTGCACCTCAGCGATCAGCTTTTCCAGTTCTTCACGGTTCATGGACTCCGGATCCTTCTCCATCTGCACTTCCTGCTTCGCCAGCTCCTTCGAAATGCTGATCAGATCGCGAACCGCCTTCTTAATCGTCTGCGGCGTAATACCATGCTCCTCATTGTACTTCTGCTGCAGCTCCCGGCGTCTCTGGGTCTCATCCATTGCCACGCGCATCGAATCCGTAACTGTATCCGCATACATGATCACATGACCCTGCGCGTTTCGGGCGGCACGTCCAATTGTCTGAATCAGAGAAACCGAAGATCGCAGAAATCCTTCCTTGTCCGCGTCCAGAATCGCCACCAGAGAAATCTCCGGAATATCCAGTCCCTCTCGCAGAAGATTAATCCCAACCAGCACATCAAACACATCCAGACGCATATCACGAATGATCTCCGTCCGCTCCAGTGTGTCGATATCCGAATGCAGATAACGCACACGGATCCCGACCTCCTTCATATAGTCCGTCAGCTCCTCCGCCATCCGCTTCGTCAGCGTCGTCACCAGAATCTTATTGCCTGCCGCTGTTTCCTTATTGATCTCACTGATCAGATCATCAATCTGTCCTTCGACCGGCCGCACCTCTACACGCGGATCCAAAAGTCCCGTCGGCCGGATGATCTGCTCCGCGCGCAGCAGCTCATGCTCCTCTTCATAATCGCCCGGCGTCGCCGAGACAAACAGAAGCTGGTCTATTTTATCCTCAAACTCTCCAAAATTCAAGGGACGATTGTCCTTCGCCGATGGCAGGCGGAACCCATAATCCACCAGTGTCGTTTTGCGCGACTGGTCGCCCACATACATCGCCCGGATCTGCGGCACCGTTTTGTGCGACTCATCAATAATCATCAGAAAATCATCCCCGAAATAGTCCATCAGCGTATGCGGCGTCGCCCCTGCCGGAAGTCCGGCCAGATGACGCGAATAATTCTCTACGCCCGAGCAGAACCCCGTCTCCCGCAGCATCTCCACATCAAAATTCGTCCGCTCCGCAATCCGCTGCGCCTCAATCAGCTTATCTTCACTCTTAAAATAAGTCACACGTTCCGCAAGCTCCTCCTCAATCGCGTCTGCCGCCCGCAGAATCTTCTCCATCGGCACCACATAATGCGACGCCGGAAAAACCGCGATAAACTCCAGTCCCTTCTTCACGGCTCCGGTCAGTACGTCAATCTCCGTAATCCGGTCGATCTCATCCCCGAAAAACTCAAACCGGTAAGCATAGTCGTCCGAATTCGCCGGAAAAATCTCCA
>JAJQGP010000084.1 GCA_021200475.1 Lachnospiraceae bacterium | reverse complement strand
GGCCCGGTTGTCGTTTCATCCTGTATCTTTATCTCTGCTTTACATCCTTCATGCTGAAGCTCATACGGCCCATCTTGTCCTTGCCAAGGCAGACGACTCTGACCTTGTCTCCAAGCGTAAGCACATCCTCTACGCGATTGATACGCTGCTTTGCGATGCGGGAGATGTGTACCATGCCTTCCTTGCCCGGCGCAAATTCTACGAAGCATCCGAAGTCCTTGATGCTGACAACAACGCCGTCGAAGACCTGTCCGGCTTCGAAGTCAGTCACGATGATGCGGATCATTTCCGCCGCCTTGTCCATCATGGTCTGATCGGTGCCGCAGATCGATACGAAGCCATCGTCATTGATGTCGATCTTCACACCGGTGCGCTCGATGATGGTATTGATGGTCTTGCCTCTCTGGCCGACCACATCACCGATCTTCTGCGGATCAATCGTCGTCTGCATGATCTTCGGCGCATACTCATTCACCGTCGGTCTCGGCTCCGCGATGCACGGCAGCATGACCTCTTTTAGGATGTACTCTCTCGCCTGATGCGTCCGGGAAATCGCTTCCTCCACGATCGGACGGGTGAGGCCGTGAATCTTAATATCCATCTGGATCGCGGTGATGCCGTCCAGCGTACCAGCCACCTTGAAGTCCATATCACCGAAGAAGTCCTCCAGGCCCTGAATATCCGTCAGTACAATATAATCATCATCGGTCTCTCCGGTCACCAGGCCACAGGAGATACCCGCTACCGGTTTCTTGATCGGTACGCCGGCCGCCATCAGCGACATGGTAGACGCGCAGACACTCGCCTGTGAGGTGGAACCATTCGACTCAAAGGTCTCCGATACAGTGCGGATCGCGTACGGGAACTCTTCCTCGCTCGGAATCACCGGCATCAGGGCTTTCTCAGTGAGAGCGCCATGGCCGATCTCGCGGCGACCCGGGCCTCTGCTGACCTTAGTCTCTCCTACGGAGTAGGACGGGAAATTATAGTGATGCATATAGCGTTTGCAATTAATATTGTCATCCAGACCGTCGATCTTCTGTACCTCGGAGAGCGGCGCAAGGGTCGTCACCGTGCAGATCTGGGTCTGTCCACGGGTAAACATCGCCGAACCGTGTACTCTCGGGATGATGTCTACCTCCGCGGCAAGCGGACGAATCTGTGTAATCGCACGTCCATCCGGGCGCTTGTGATCCTTGAGGATCATCTTGCGGACGGTCTTCTTCTGGTACTGATAAATCGCCTCAGAAAGAACCGCGAGCCACTCTTCGTTGTCCGCGAACGCCTCCTCCAGCTTCGCAGTGATCTCGCGGATGTTCGCCTCACGCACCTGCTTTACATCTGTAAAGACAGCCTCTTCCATCTCTTCCGGCGGTACGATCTTTTTGATCGCGTCGAAAAGCTCTTCCGGAATCGCGCAGCTCTCGTATGCGTGCTTCGGCTTGCCCACCTCAGCGACAATCTGATCGATGAATTTGATCAGCTCGAGGTTCACATCGTGGCATTTATAAATCGCGTCAATCATGACATCATCCGGAATCTCGTTCGCGCCAGCCTCGATCATGATGACCTTCTCGCGCGTAGAAGCAACCGTCAGCTGCAGATCGCCTTTGTCCCACTCGTCCTGGGACGGATTCACAATCAGCTTGCCATCCACAAGTCCCATCTGTGTCATCGCGCATGGACCGTCAAACGGAATGTCAGAAATGCAGGTCGCAATCGCAGTACCGATCATCGCGGTCAGCTCCGGACGGCATGCCGGATCGACAGACATCACCATATTGTCCAGTGTCACATCGTTGCGGTAATCCTTCGGGAACAGCGGACGCATCGGGCGGTCAATCACACGGTCTGTGAGAACCGCATTCTCCGAAGCTTTGCCCTCTCTTTTGTTAAAGCCTCCCGGAATTTTGCCTACCGCATAATACTTCTCTTCATATTCCACGCTGAGCGGGAAAAAGTCAATCCCGTCTCTCGGCTTCTCCGACGCTGTCGCGGTACACAGCACCGTCGTGTCTCCATAATGCATGAAAGCGCATCCATTGGCCTGTGCGCCTACCCGGCCAATATCAACGGTAAGCGTCCGGCCGGCCAGTTCCATTGAAAAACTCTTGTACATGATATTCTCCTTCTTCTTATTCGTCCATACAGGCTGTCCATCAGACGTCCTGCCTTCTGATCTCACTGCCTGCCACGCTCCAAAATCCAGGCAGACACTCATCATAAAGGAACTATTCAGAACAGCAGGCCGCAGTCCGCCTGCTGTTCTGAACTGTTAATCACAAAGAAAGACCATCACCAGCAAAAAGCTCCGAAACTACTGAAAAACGGACAGGCACGCTGTCCTCTTTTCAGTGGTCTCGGCCGTCACTGGATGAAAGTCTCTCCGGAAAGAGGGCGGATCGAAATCCGCCCTCCTTTTACTATTTACGGATGCCGAGTCTGGCAATCAGAGTACGATAGCCTTCCAGATCAGTCTTCTTCAGATACTCCAGCAGACCACGTCTCTTACCTACCATCTTCAGCAGACCACGTCTGGAATGATGGTCCTTCGGGTTCGCCTGAAGATGTGCGGTCAGCTCCTGAATCCGCGCAGTCAGAACCGCGATCTGTACCTCCGGTGAACCTGTGTCACCCGGTGTTCTCGCATACTCGTTAATAATAGCTGTCTTTTTTTCCTTGGAAATCATTGGTAAATCCTCCTGATATTTTTTTATCGCGCACTCGCGCAAAACGCCCCGCCTGTCCTTCCCATCAAACCGCCGCCGACTGAATCCTGCCAGTCAAAGGGCAATCTATGGTGCTTATGTCTGCGGAGCAAGGACCGCCAGAAACCAGGAATCCGGTTGGAGCATCCGTGAACCCGGGCCTCGGCTGAACTCATACTGAATTAATATAGCACAAGTGTGAAAGAGCGTCAATCACTTTTTTATTACCAGTTCAGAACGGCACCGCAGCCTCAGACATACGCCGCTTACGCGTCATATAGCCTTCGAGGAAGGCAGTCTGTGACCTGCTGTTCTGATTAATTCTCTTCCAGATAGTTTTCAAACTGCTCTGCGGACATCAGAATTTTGCGGGGCCTGGTGCCCTCCTCCGGTCCGACCACTCCGGCGTCTGAGAGCTGATCCATGATCCGGGCGGCGCGGTTGAATCCGATTTTGAACACACGCTGCAGCATCCCGATGGAGGCCTTGTCTTTTTCGATGATAAATTTGCCGGCATCCGTGAAAAGCTCATCCGTATCTTCCGCGGCTTTTGCGGAGGCAGACGCCTGCTGCACCTTCGCGATCCGCTGTTCGATCTCCGAGCTGCTCGCAAAGCTGCTGTTGCTGTTTTTCAGAAAATCAACCACGTCCGAGACTTCCTCATCCGAAACGAACGCGCCCTGTACCCGGGTAGGCTTCTGGTATCCCTGCGGGTAAAAGAGCATATCCCCTTTTCCAAGCAGCTTTTCCGCGCCGTACATATCAATAATGGTGCGGGAATCCACGCCGGAGGAGACGGAAAAAGCAATTCTCGAAGGCATATTCGCCTTGATCAGTCCGGTGATGACATTGACGGAAGGGCGCTGGGTCGCAATGACCAGGTGGATGCCAGCCGCCCGCGCCAGCTGCGCCAGACGGCAGATCGAATCCTCTACCTCCCCGGGTGCCACCATCATCAGGTCGGCAAGCTCATCCACGATAATGACGATCTGCGGCAGCTTCTCCGGTTTATCCGGATCATCCACATCCGCGAGCGCCTCGATTTTCTGATTGTAGCCCTTCAGGTCCCGGACTCCGACCTCCGCAAATTTCGCGTAGCGATCCGTCATTTCTGCCACGCCCCAGTTCAAAGCACCGGCCGCCTTTTTCGGGTCCGTGACGACCGGGATAAACAGATGTGGAATGCCATTGTAGACACTCAGCTCGACCACCTTCGGGTCGATCATAATCAGCTTCACCTCTTCCGGCTTTGCCTTATAGAGAATACTCATAATCAGCGTGTTGATGCAGACCGACTTACCGGAGCCGGTCGCACCCGCAATCAACAGATGCGGCATCTTCGCGATGTCGGAAACCACCACCTTGCCCGCGAGGTCCTTGCCGGTAGCAAAGGCCAGCTTTGATTTATGGTTCCGGAATTCATCCGATTCCAGCAGGTCGCGGAGAGGAACAACACTGTTTTCCGCGTTCGGCACCTCAATGCCAACCGCGGATTTTCCCGGAATCGGGGCCTCAATGCGGATGTCCGCGGCCGCCAGATTCAGCTTGATATCATCCGCGAGTGCGACGATCCGGCTGACCTTCACGCCCTGCTCCGGCAGAAGCTCATAGCGGGTCACGCTCGGCCCGCAGCTCACATTTGTCACCGTCACATGCACGCCAAAGCTATTCAGCGTCTGCTGAAGCTTTGCGGCAGTCTGCCGGATTTCCTGTTCCTGTCCCTTTTTGGATTTACCGGTTCCTTTTTTCAGAAGCTCCAGCGGCGGGTACACATACTCCGGCCGAATCGTTTTCGCAGCCTCCGCCGCTTCCGCTTCTACGGAAGCGATGCCTTCCGCGATCTCCTGCTGGGAAGAACGGGGGTTCCGCTTTATCCTGCCGCTGGCGCTACCTGCCTCCTGTCCTGCTTCCGGACCGGTTACAGGCTCACTGTCCAGTGCATTTTCCCTGGTGTTCTCCGCCCCGGGCGCCTGCTCCGTTCCCCGGTTTGCACGTAAATCTGTCTCCGCTTCCAGATGTGTTTTCCCGGAATCCTCCGTGCGCT
>JAJQGP010000138.1 GCA_021200475.1 Lachnospiraceae bacterium | reverse complement strand
TTCCTTCTCCCACTTCTCCGCTCCTGTTATCCGCTTGACAGCGGCAACTTCCTTTCGCGCCTCGGCCAGCTCCTGCTCCCGCTCTTCCTCCGACTCTGTCTTCCGATTGACGGCGGCAATTTCTTTCCGCGCCTCTGCTACCTCTTCCTCCCGCGCTTCGGCCAGCTCTTCCTCCCGCTCCTCTACTCCCGTTTTCCGATTGGCGGCGGCGATTTCTTTCCGCGCCTCTGCTACCTCTTTCTCCCGCTCTTCCTCCGTCTGCTCCTGTTCTCTTTCCTCTTCCTCCTCATCCCAGATCCCCATTGCTTTCAACCGTGCGACAATCTGCTCATACTGATCCTCCGGCGGATTGATCTGCGACAACTCCGGGTCCGAATTCATCCGCTCCTCGGCCTCATCCGCTTCCTCCTGCAGTCCCTGGAGGATAAACGCGTCAATCACCGGATCGTCGGATTCTCTGTATGGATATCGAAATGGGGTCACCTTACTCTTCGGCTGTTGTTTTTCTGTTTTCTGGATCCCATTGGTCTTTTCATCTTCTGTACGCATACGCATCGAACTCCCTTCTTGACTTTTTCATGATAGAGGGTAAACTGTAACTAAAATAGATCACAACAGTTCGATACCTCTACAGTTTTCATACTGCTTTCCCGGCTGCTATGACAAGCTGTCCTGAATCGTCACAGTAGGTCTTTTGAAATGGAGGATTTTATGAAACGAATCGTTCTTACCGGCGGAGGAACCGCCGGTCATGTTACCCCTAACATTGCATTGGTTCCGCACCTGCAGGATCTGGGGTATACCATTTATTACATCGGTTCCTACGACGGCATTGAAAAAAGGCTGATCGAAGAAATCGGTATCCCTTACTACGGCATTTCTTCCGGAAAGCTGCGCCGGTACTTTGACCTTAAAAATTTTTCAGATCCCTTCCGTGTCGTCAAAGGTTATTTTGAAGCCAAAAAGCTTCTGAAAGACATCCGTCCGGACATCATTTTTTCAAAGGGCGGATTTGTCGCGGTTCCGGTGGTGCAGGCGGCAAAAAGCCTCTCCATTCCAGTCATCATCCATGAGTCCGACATGACTCCCGGACTGGCAAACAAGCTCGCTCTCCCGGCCGCCACCAGGGTCTGCTGCAATTTCCCGGAGACACTGAAGAATCTGCCGGAGGGCAAAGCCGTGGTCACCGGCTCACCGATCCGTCAGGAGCTTCACGATGGCAATCGCCTTGCCGGCATGAAGTTCTGCGGATTTTCCGCGGACAAACCAGTGCTGCTCATTATCGGCGGCAGTCAGGGATCCGTCGCAGTCAACCAGGCGATCCGCGGCATTCTGCCAGACCTGTTGAACACCTTCCATGTCGTCCACCTCTGCGGAAAGGGCAATCTGGATGAAAGCCTGCGCGGCACCACAGGCTATGTCCAATACGAATACATCGAGAAAGAGCTTCCGGATCTCTTTGCACTCGCGGATGTGGTCGTTTCCCGGGCCGGAGCCAATGCCATCTGTGAGCTTCTGGAGCTTCGCAAGCCAAGTCTGCTGATTCCGCTCCCGGCATCATCCAGCCGCGGCGATCAGATTCTGAATGCGCGCTCCTTCGAAAAACAGGGCTTCAGCGCTGTATTGATGGAAGAAGAAATCACACCGGAGGGTCTGCTGGCCAGAATCGAAGAGCTCTACCGCAATCGGCAGACCTATCTCACCGCGATGGAGCACAGCGCCGCCAGTGATGCGATTGAAAAAATAACCGCACTGATCGAGGCAACCGTAACCCATTCGGATTCGTTTCACTAATACAACGTTTTTCAACGGCCAATGTGATTCTGTAATTCTAAACTTTTTATTAAGTTTTCCCGCAATAAACTCTTTCTGAATGAAAAAAAACGAAAAATCCCCCGCTTCCCCGAACCAGTCATTCGGAGAAGCGGAGGATTTCATCCTGAAACCTGTCGCACGAACTGCTCAGTACCTTCACAGTTACGAGGCTTATCCCACACAGCGTGCGGGATAAGCCTCGGCGAGGGCTTTTCCACACATAATATACGTTTTCATACGTACTTCGCAGCAAGTACGAAGTACTGCCCTGAATCATTACTCGCTTACTTTTCTTTGTACTCGTCCCAGAAATGATCCCGAATAAACGCCCGCGCCCTGCACACGCGTGTGCGCAGCAGTGTTTCCGATACCTCCAGAATTTCCGCGGCCTCCCTGTAAGACAAATCGTCCACACAGCAAAGTACCAGAGCTTCATACCACTGCACATTTTCCGCCTTTACTGCCTCAAAGATCCGCTGGGTCAGTTCCTGTGCAGCAACCTGGTCTTCCAGCCGCATCAGGCGCTCGTCTACCAGAAGATTCCCCTCTTCCGCGACTGCGAAATCCACATAAGCCACGCCGCGCTTATTTCTCTTTCTCCAGAAATCAATAATCGCATTCCGGGTACTGCGCAGAAGCCACGCTCTCTCCGCTCCCAGATAAATCTTGTCAAGGTTGGCGTAAAACTCGCAGAAAACCTGCTGTTCAATATCCTGCGCAGTATAATAATCGGACGTATTTTTCATAGCGACCTGAAAAATAAAATCTCCAAACTCTTTATACGATGCTTCAAACCGAACATTCTTCCGCATAATTGTTCCCTTTATCATTCGTAAAAAACTACTGGAATAATTTCAGAATCTCCGCTTTGTCTGTATCACTGAGTTCCCCGGGCGTCCACCCGACATTGACCGTATCATTTTCATACCTCGGAATCAGATGCACATGAAAATGATCCACCGTCTGCCCTGCTGCCGCGCCGTTGTTCTGTACCAGGTTTAATCCGTTCGCGCAAAGTCCCTCTTTCAGCTTTGCTGCAACCTTCTTTGCCACAACAATCACCTTTTCGGCCGTCTCATCCGACAGCTCAAACAGGTTTGCCGCGTGCTCTTTTGGAATAACCAGCGCATGACCCTTTGAAGCCGGGCCGAGATCCAGAATGACTCGCAAATCCTCATCCTCATAAAGCGTCGCTGATGGGATGTCTCCCCTTGCGATTTTACAGAAAATACAGTTATCTTCCAAAACTATCCCTTCTTTCCACAGGTTACTGCAGCACGGTTTCCGGGGCCGCACTGCGTGAATACAGATACTTGTGCTGCTGACCAGCCGCACATACTATATTTGTATATTAAAAAGAATGTCGAAAAATGTCAATCGAATTTTCCGAATTTTTCAAAAAATTTGTTCAAAAGCATTCGGAGTCGCTGGTACGACCCCAAAAAACACGAATCTTAACCGTTTCCAGACATGTCATCCCCGAAAATCTTCTACCGGGATCCGTTCCTCAAATGTCAGTTTTCGGTGAAACAGCATCGCCAGCAGGAAGCCGCAAATCAGTCCCCCGATATGGGCACAGTTGTCCACGCCGGTTGCCGTCAGTCCCTGCAGTACAGACAGGGACGCCATCAAAAACATTCTCTTTTTCGTATATGCCGGTATCTTCCCCCGGTTCAGAAGAACAACCGCAAGCAAAGCCCCAATCACAGAGAAGATCGCACCGGAAGCCCCCGCTGACACTCTGTAGTCCGCTGTATGCATATCATAAACCACCGATACGATATTTCCGGCCAGACCACCCACAAAATAAATCGCCAGAAAACGAAGCTTCCCAGCCATTTTTTCCACCTCGTCGCCGAGAAACACCAGCACCAGCATATTATTAAACAGATGCTGAACGCCAAAATGCAGAAACATGCTGGTCAGCAGCCGGTAATACTCCCCGTATTCCGTCACGTAAGGCGTATAGCACGCTCCATGCACAAGCATAAAATACCCGTTTTCCGTATCCCCCATCACGCTGAGAATCAGAAACACCAGAATGTTTGTCACCACAATCGCCAGATTTACCGGCTGTCTGGATTTTATAAAATCCACCGCTTCCTGCATCGCTTTGCTTCCTTTCCATCCAAAACAGCTTTTTACGCACAGACAGCCCAGCCTGCCGCGCAGCGGGTTCACACCTACGCATTACAGAATAACACGCATACGCGGAAATCGTCAATCCCCCGTTATTTTTCGATTGCACATCCATGTCATTTCGTGTTACACTGTCTCATATTCGTACATTCACCTCATATAGGCCTCGTTCCATATGAGACGGATTGCGGCATATCACAGCATCCAGATACAAAAATAAGACGCAGGATA
The DNA here is from genome assembly GCA_021200475.1 of Lachnospiraceae bacterium. Classification (GTDB taxonomy): domain Bacteria; phylum Bacillota; class Clostridia; order Lachnospirales; family Lachnospiraceae; genus Choladousia. The sequence continues at coordinate 20,874 of JAJQGP010000138.1, read as the reverse complement.
GCAGAATACGGCGGACCCCTGCATGCTTCACACGCATGTGAAGCATGGAAGCATGCACGATCCCATTTCAGACAAAGGCAGGAGCAGCAGCATTATGAGTGACACCGCATATATCAAACTGATTGAAGAGATTTCGTTAAACGCATGGCCATCCCACAAAATAGAGCTTTATGACGGCTGGCTGATCCGTTTCTCTCACAATTACACCCATCGCACCAACAGTGTCACGCAGGTTGGCGCCTCTCTGATCCCTGTGGAAGAAAAAATCGCATACTGTGAAAAAATTTATCAGAATTATCACACGCCCTCCATCTTCAAAATCAGTCCTCTTGTCGAGCCTTCCTTTGACGCGCTGCTTGCGCAGAAGGGCTATGAAATTCAGCACACGACCGAGGTTATGACCATGGATTTCCGGGATTTTCACGCCTTTCCGGCGGAATCAGCAGAGTTCGAATACTATGGACGGAATTCCGGACTTCCTTCCTTTGTTGTCTATCCGGGAGATACAATTGTCCAGCTCCAGGATCGGATCACGGACGAGTGGATTCACGCGCTCTTCCGGCTGAACGGTACGACCAATCCCACCCTTCGCCGGATCGTGCCCTCCATGTTCAAAGCCATTCCGAAAGAAACCATCGTGGCCAGCATAGAAGTGGACGGGCGCATGGTTGCTTCCGGGCTGGGAATCCTCGATCGGGGCCATGTCGGCCTGTATGCCATTTACGTAGATGTCAGCTGCCGCCACAAAAGCTTCGCCCGCGCGATCTGCAGCACCATTTTAACGGAGGCACACAAAAAAGGAGCGCAAAAGGCATACCTGCAGGTGGTTCAGGGAAATGTTTACGCCAAAAGCCTGTATACCTCTCTTGGCTTTGAGGATCTTTATACCTACTGGTTCCGCGCGCACGCCAACCCGCCCGCCTGAAAATAGCGGCTTGCAGCATATCCCCCCTGCTCTACCGATACACGCGGCGTTTTGCGACACGGTAGGTTATCTCCGCAAAGGCAACCGTATCATTCTCCCTGATCTCACATTCCTCCTGCGGCATCAGCCGACGTCCGTTGACAAAGGTGCCGTTTTTGCTGTTCATATCTCTCAGACTGCACTTGCCGTCACGCTGCTCCAGCCGCGCATGCATCCGGCTCACCGTAGAGGAATCCAGGATAATATCCGCCTCTCCTTTTATTTTCCCAATATAGATCGGCTCCGCTCCCGGACAAATATCCGGCCGGGAACCCTGTTCCTGATCCTTTCCCGGCACAAAAATCAGGCAGATTTCATCGGTCTCCTCTTCCTGAAGAAGACAGCGGGTCTCTTCCACAGGCTCCGGTTCCGCTTCCGCTTCTCTCTGATACATCTCCCGCAGAATTCTTTGATACTCTTCATCCGTTTCCTCCTCCTGCCATTCTTCCTTTTCCGTTTTCGTTTTGTTTAATAATTTCCGATTGATCAGAATTTCCGCTGACAACATCAGAAAGAAACAGCCGCCTGCCTCCGTCAGACCCAATACACCAAAGACAGCCAGAAGCTCCAATACCACCAGCAAAGCCAGAAAAGACAGCAGAATCGCAGGATGAACGATCGAAAAGAGGCGATCTGCGAAGCTTGCTTTTGTCTCACGCTTTCTTTTCCGTTCCCGGTGAATGACCGGCGGATCTTCCGCATAGGTCTCTTCATATACATCTTCGCAGGATTCCTCGCGCAGCCGTTCCTCCCCGCTCCGAAAACCTGTGTTTTCTTCGTACCCATCTGTCATGTCGCTTCTTGTATAGTCGGATTCCTTCTTATTATAATATCCATTTTCATTTCTGCGGCTTTTCGTTGTCCGATGCCCTGATGAAATCATACCGCCTTCTCCGGCAAGCCCCGACTGCGCTTCTTTTAATCCTTCCCTGTTTCCATTCCCTTCTCCTGGACGCACGCCTCCCGATCGTTCAAAGCTTTCATTGCCTTCCCCAAAGCGTCCTGTCCATACTCTGCCGGTTTCTTCAAAAGTCTCCCTGCTTCCTCCCACAGCCCTCGCCTGTGTTCTTCGCGGCATTCCCGAAATTCCCCCATCTCTTCCGGCGCGCACAGCCGCCTGTCTGCCCGCTTCACCAGACACGGAGAGAATTTCTTTCAATGCCGTTGCCAGGCTGAAATTCGCGCCGGAAGCCTGCTGGAAAAATCCATATCCAAGCGTCACTGCCTGCCGGTCCCTGTGATCCAGCCGTTTTAAAATAAATTCCGCCAGCATCGTGACAGGACATTCATCCTCTTTCACATAATAACACAAAAGCAGTCCGCCCCGCTCCGGCAGGACATAAATCAGCTCCGGTGCAAACAACAGCTTCTTCGGGGAAAGCAGATATTTCCGCATATCCTCCAATGTGTCACGTATACCAGAGAGAATATAGAGAATATCCTGATACCCCATCACCTTTTTCTCATAGAGGCTTTCCAATGTCTGCTTGGACGTGATCTCATAGTGAAGAAACAGCTTCCCATCACGCCTGGACTCATGCATCGGCAGCAGCCCTTTCACCGGATTCTGTTCTGCCATGCGCAGACCATACCCGTCCTCCTCATCCGGTTCAGGTACCTCCAGCACCAGATAGTTATTCTGAAGGTTTCTTTTATATTCCGTTTTCACCTCAATCGTCTCCTCCGGTAATCAGTTTTTCCGCACCTCGAATCAATCGAATCATGTCGGTGGGATCCGCAATCTCGCTGGTCCAGGACGTACTGACAGACAGTTCCCCTCCTGCCAGGTATTCCACTGCAAATCCGGGAACCGGATAGGCTGCGCTCCAGCTCGCCGTCACTTCATCCTCCCCGGCCTGTGCACTCCCCGACAGATTTTTGCTTCCCAAAAGACGGGACGCGCTCACCTGCGATTTGGCAGCATTTATCCCCGTCGTCCGCTCACTCTCCGTCGCGTAATTGCTCCCGACTGACGCTATTTCACACACAAAACTCTGAAGAACTGCCCGGTCATGCGCGTAAAAGGACACCAGAATCAATGCCGCAAGAGCCATAACCGTGATGGATACCACAGCGGCCGCCTCAACTGTATAACTGCCTTTCCATGCCTGCATCCTTTGCCTGTTCCAGAACTTTTTCCATACCTGCAGGTTTTTACAGAAAGGCACTGCGCTCCGCACAGACCGGCCTTTCCGTAAACGCTTATCTTTCTCTTTCCTCATAAAATCAGTGCCCCCATTCCCTGTATCACTGCTCCCATCAGCAAAAAAGGCACAAATGGAATTGCCGTCTTTTTCTTTCCATGCCGAAAGCAGACCAGCCAGAGCGCCCACATCCCTACACAGAAAAATGAGGTAAACAGCATTGCCAACACCCTGTCCGTTCCCAGAGAAAAGCCGCAGGAAAAGATAAGGAACGCATCCCCGTATCCCATAGATTCTTTCGACACTGCCGACAACAGGATACACCCGGCCCCCGGCACAATTCCCAGCAGGACAGACAGCACAGTCAGATCCCGAAACGTCAGATGTCCGATGAGCGCCAGAACCAGATGCGCGCCAATCACGCTTTTATAAATTTTCCGGCTTTTTATGTCCGTGTAACTGCAAATGATAAGTACCAAACCCGTTAAAACAATCTGAAACATTTTTCTTTTCCCTCACATGATTTAATTTGTTACTGGTCACAACCCGACCACGCACTTGCTGCGTGGTCAGGAGTTCTCCCGCACGTAGTGTGGGCTGCCTCCCAGCGAGGGCTTCTCCCGCATGTAGTGTGGGATGCCTCCCGGCGTGGGTTGAAAACGTAGTGGAAACAAAAAAATCTTCATCATCCGCACTTTGAGCAGACATGCATATCCCCGACCTCTGACAGCTTTACCTCCGTCACAGTCCGCTTCAGCCCACTGCATGACAGAGAGCTGTGATAGCGGTTTCCCTCCGTCGTCGCATACACAATTTCACCCGCTTCCGCCCCGCAGAGTTCGCACGCATGATAGATTTCTCCGCTGTTATTGCGCAAAGTCGACAGCGTATTCTGATCAATCGTAAATATGGAAAGCTTCAGGTACGTACAATCCGAAGTCGTGTGATATACGGTCCCGTTCTCGGTTACATACACCATCACAGCGTCTTCCTCTCCCGTCTCTGATTCTCCCTCGCCTTCCTCCTCCGTACGGCCCACCCAGGCCCGCACACTCGCGCGCTGAATAAAGAAGGTTCCAGGCAGATTGATCACACCAAACGGAGACTTTATCTGATAAGTCAGGACAAGATCGATCCTCTCATCCTCCTGCATCAGAGACGAAAGCACCAGATTCACATTTTTCACCGCAGAAGTATCATTCGTCCGGCTCGTTACCTTGCTTTGCGCATAGACGACAGAGAGCGCACTCACCGCAGCCTCCGCGGTGGTACCGGCTTCTCCCGCGTAAGTAGTCGCATAAGCCGCTGCCGCCATCGTTTTTCCCGTCTCGGCAAGCGCCGTTCCAAATTGAACTGCCGTCTCCATTGCCCTGCAATATTGAAGTGCCGCAATCATACAAAACAAAAACATTGGAAGAACCAGAGCCGCTTCCACGGTAAGCGTGGCGTCAAGCGGGGCAAAAAAGAGTGTTTTTGCGTCATTTCGGCAAGCACTTACGACCTTGGGGAAGATTTTTTCCTTTCTTCTTAAAATTTTATTTGGTTTTTTTATTGATTTTGAGGTTGTGTGTTTAAATGTGAATTTCCTCCGATCAACGCATTTTTTTCTACAGAATACCCGCTTATGTCCCTGACACAAAAGCACTCTCCTTCACCTCGCTTCCGCACGTTACCCATACCGTCCTTCTTCCATTTTTTCTATACATATGTACAACCATACCTGCTCCATCCTGTCACCTGTGCGGCGCAATCGCGGACGCTCAGTACGCCATACTTGCCGTCTGGGTAAATATCAGATCCGTTCCTGAAATACCCATAACCACCTTCGGCAGGCCAAAAAACACCTGACCGCACTGATAAGTAGCTTTGGCCGCCACCGCTACGATACAATTCTGCACCTGAAAGCTTCCCATCCCGTCCTCTGCGCGCATTGCCGCCTGAATCAGATCCAGCGCCCGCATTTTCTGATTTGCGAGTGACCCCATATTCAGCAGGATTCTCAGATAATCCGTATAGGAAAGTCCATCGCTTTTGCCGGAACCGCCCGATTGCAGAATCTCCGTGATATTGCTTAGATTATCCAGCGTCAGCGACCAGGACGAATTGTCCTTTGCCAATGGCACTTTTCCGCCATCCAGCAAAATCCGCACATCCACCAGGCTTTCGCCATAGGCCCAGGCCAGCAAAATTGCGTGCTTTGTCGCGGTGGTCAGCGCCGGAATTCCCAGAAATCCAGTCAGCGCAGCTGCCAGGGTACCCGCTTGTGAATTCATGGCTGCGTCCTGCGTGCAATAAGCGTAATTCATGCCCTCACGTATCAGCAAAAGCCGGTTCACCACATATTTCAGATTCTTCTGGTCAGTCGCTTTTCCTCCAAGAATATACTCCAGCTGATAGTCCAGCGAAGCGCCGGCTTCCCCGCTGACAAAATTCGGAAAATAGCGCACCAGATATTCCCGGAACAGTACATTTGACACCAGGCCGCTGTGTTCTGTCTCTATTTCCAGTGTCCCTTTCCGCAGCGTACTCTTTGACGGCTGTGAACTCAGTGTTACATTTTTTGCCGAAACCGTTTTGTCCCACGTCACGATTTCCAGTGTGCTCTTCGAACGTAGCTTTGCGATCTCCGTGAGCGGATTGGTCTCTGTCTCTGTCGAAGCTGTTGTGTCTTCCCCTGCTTCCAGCGCTTCTGATTCCAGGGCTTCCAGCTTTTCCTGTTTCTCCTCTTCCAGCTCGGAAAGCTGCCCGTCGCTGCTGCTCTGACTTGTCTCATATGCTTCCTGTTTCTCCTCAATCTCATCTGTACTATTTGCCAGTGTCAAAAGCTCTTCCAGCGCAATTACGCCTATGTTGGCCTTCATATAGGAAACCGCCTGCTGATAAAAGGTTTCTCCTTTATTATCGGTCAGCAACGCATAACCGGTGATTTCTGTCTTCTGTACCTCAAGATTCCAGGGATCAAAAGCCAGTGATTTCAGCAGCCCATCCTTCGGGTTGGCATTTTGGGTTACAAACTCTTCAAATCTGCTGTTCACCGTCTGAATCTGAAAGCTGCCTGCCGAGGCTCCGTCCAGTGAGAAAATCTCATACTTCTCCAGCAGCCCCTTCTCAAACTCACTCAGCAGCGAAAAGGTTCCCATGCCCGTAATATTCGCCGACTGTGCCTTTGCCCCCTGAACTCTTGCGGATTCCGTAACCGCACAGATCAGAGAAAGGAACAGAATGCAGGCCAGGCTTAAAAAAACAGTGATTGATCCTTTACAGGCGTTTCTGTTCATAGGTTCTCCTTCCTGTGCCGGCCGTCAGCCCTTTTCACCGGCTGGCGCCGTCTTCCTTTTTAAATGCTGTTGCTCTGACTTGTAATTTTACTGAAAATCGTATTTACGATACTGGTGAGCTGCTCTTTGAAGATCAGTACCAGACTGATCAGTACGACAAGAATCAGGATAATCTCTACGACTCCTACTCCTTCTTCTTCCTGCAGAAATGCATTCACATGATTCATCTCTTTCCTCCTTCTGTAAATCAGGCAGAAAACAGTCTGTCTCCGCCAGATGGCCCTCCCGCCGATTACCTGCGGCGGGGGCCGCCGTGAACCGTTACTTAAAAAGACAGAAACGCCGGCACCATAAGAATCGCGAGGACAATCCCCAGCATCAGAATCATTGGCAGCAGCAGCTTTGTACCTGCCTGCTCCCCGATTTTCCTGGCATGATTCTTGCGATCATTCAGGGAGGATTCCGCCTCAGCCTCCAGAAGAGCGGTCAGCCCTTTCGCTCCCTTTCTCAGGTTCTGCGAAAGAATCGACCCGATACGGATGTATTCCGGAAGCTGGCATCGCCGGCCAAAACGCTCATAGGCCTCCGCCTCCCCTATCCCGCACTGCATTTCAAAACAGGTGTAGGTAATCTCCTCATACACATATCTTGTCCTCTTCGTCTTTCTCCTTTTTCCGGGTGTCTCCTCCTTACTTTTTGCATATTCCTCCGCAATTCTCGTAAAAACTCCCCGGATACTCATGCCTGCGCCCAGCAACATTGTCATTTTCCACATCAGGTCCGGATAATCCAGAAGCAGCTGATTCTTCCTTTCTTCCGCTCTTTTATGTACCTGATTGTCCATCTGTAAATAAACACAGAGTGCCAGAACCAGCGTCAGAGCCAGTACCGAAAGAAACGGATTTTCCGAATCCTCCAGCCAGGTCAGTTTTTTGCCTGCCGCCGACGTTGGCAGTACAAGCTCCTCCTCATGGCTGCTATCTTCATCCGCCCGCGTCACTTCCTCCCGGATCGCCGCCAGCAGCTGCTCCTCCTCCGTCATGTCCGGCGGAAAAACATTCACGCAGACGCTGTAAATCACTTCCAGGCCGTCACAGTCCAGGATCGCCTGTATTTCCACCAGAGTTCCTTCCGCCTCATCCGCCGAAAGTATGCTTCCGTCGCCACCGATTACCCCGTACGGAGTGGTCGACCAGCTAACGGTCACCACTCCATCCTGCAGGTTTTCGGGGAACGTCAGGCTTGTCTGCACACAATCCGGCGATGCATTCGCCCCCAGGAAAACCGCTTCCAGTTCTTCCAGAGCCAGAGATAAAAACTCCTGTTTCTCCTCGTCTGTATACTTTCTTTCCTGAATCGTGACCTCCAGTTCTTTCACGTCGTCCTCGTCTTCCACCTGTACTGACAATGCTGTTTTTCTGTCTCCTTCCCCATAGCCGGGCCGCAGCACGGACGCCAGTTCACCTGGTGCACTGCTCTGACTGTACGCCAGTGCACATACCGCAGTCAGCACAAATCCCGCGCCAAGAATTGCCAGAACCGATGCCATTTTCCGGACATAATAATTCTTCACCGCCGATTTGCTTCCCGCTGACAGCGCAATCAGCTCCTGCTGCAGCTTCTGCTTCCCCTTTCCCGGCGCATCCAGCCGAAGCCGTTCCACCAGGAACACACCCATTTTGTTAAAAAAATTCTCGATTTTTCCGACCTGCTTCATTCCGCTCTCATTTCTTTCCGGATAACCACTCCACTTTTCTCAAATACCAAATCCTTTACACCCTCACTGTTCCTCTTTTCTACACCTCGATCCGCACAATGCTCTGCCCCCAGAAATACGCTGCCAGATAAACGGCAAAGCATACCCCCATCACCGCAACTCCTACCGGAGTCTCATACATCACGTCCAGAAATTCCGGAGAAGACAGCTTCACATACACTAAAATGAACACCGGTATCAGACTCATGATGTTCTGCTCCATCACCTTCCCCGCCATGCAGGTTTCAATCTCCAGCATCGTCTCCTGCTTCTGCCGGATACAGGACACCGTATTCCGTATGATCGCAATCAGGTCGCCTCCTGTCCACTTTGCCGTCAGAAACACCTCCGCGAAGCTTAAAATATCCGGCAAATCCGAGCGTCTGCCAAAATCCAGCAGAAGCTCCTCCAGGTTCCGGCTCATCCGCATCTGCGCATCCATCCAGTGAAACTCGCGCACGATCACCGCATCCGGCGAATAGATTTTCTGAAGCTCCTTCTGAGACTCCCGCAAAGCGTTCTCCGGCGAATATCCCGCCTGCAGCGCGGCAAGCATCAGCTGTATCGCATCCAGAAACTGCCTTGTCAGCTCCCGCTTCCTTTTCATTACCAGGGAAGACTTCATCTGCGTCAAAAACAGAACAACCCCCGGAAGCAAAATCAGAAAGGCCCGCAAAGAGCGAAAGAACAAAAAACTGACGCACCCGTCCAGCAATACATAGGCTCCCATATACCGAAGCAGTTCAGCCGGAGAAAACGTATATACGGAGTAATCGAGCCCCGGACGATCTCTGGCACGGCTATGTCGGCGTCTCCTTCTCCGGCAAACTCCGGAGCGCACAGCTTTGCGCCCTTTCTCCGAAGGTTCACGGATCTGCATCCGTTCACGCTCATTTTTCGGACGATCGCGGATCTGCATCTGTTTACGCCTTTTCTCCGGATCATCTCCGCCGGAATGTGCATTCAGGTTCCAAGGCAGAGCCCCGCCCGTTCCAGCTTCTGACGATTTTGCAGCTCCTCTTTCTTTTGCAGGCTGCCCATTACCTTCTCGCACAGCTCCGATCCCTCCTCCTCAAATTCATACAGCGGATGGGTCAATATCTCGTCCTTCTCACTGTCATACCCCAATATTTCTATAATCTGCAGCACCTTCCTTGTCCGGTCCCGCATCCTGCCGACATGTACAATCAGGTCTATCCCGGAAGCGATCTGCCGGCGCACGGCCTGCAGCGGAATCTCCATCCCCATCAGCACCATTGTCTCGATTCTGGAGAGCATATCCTGCGGACTGTTCGCGTGACCCGTACTGATCGAACCGTCATGCCCGGTATTGAGCGCCTGCAAAAGGTCAATCGCCTCGCTTCCGCGAATCTCACCGACCAGGATGCGATCCGGCCGCATACGCAGACTGCTCTTGAGCAAGTCCCTTATCGTCACCTGCTTTTCGCCTTCCGCGTTCGCATTTCGCGCTTCCATACGCACCAGATTTTCCACGCCCTGCAATTGCAGCTCCGCGTTATCCTCAATCGTGATAATCCGCTCATCCTTCGGAATATAATTTGACAGCGCATTCATAAAGGTCGTTTTGCCGGATCCTGTCCCACCCGATATAAAGATATTGTACCCGGCACAAACCACCGTCTTCAGAAAATCCACGGCCTCCTGCGTGACGGTTCCCCAGCGGACCAGCTGATCCATCAGAATCGGATTGTCCGGAAATCGCCGGATCGTAATCACCGGTCCATTCAATGCCACCGGCGGCATGACAATATTGACTCTGGCTCCGTTATCCAGCCTGGCATCTACGATCGGCGTCGCCTCATTCACCATCCGGTTACACTTTCCGGCAATCTGCTGCGCGATATCCTCCAGCCGTTCTTTCGTGCCAAACCGTTTCTCCCAGCGCGTCAGCTTTCCATCCCGCTCCACGTAGATTCCCTCCGTGCCGTTCACCATAATCTCCGTGACGGTATCGTCGTCAATCAGCTCCTGCAGAATATCCAGCTTCCGCACAGAATTGAAAAGCTCCTGGCGCAGATTGATTCTCTCCCCGAGCCGTATGTAATACTCCATCCCTGATTCCAGAATCAGATCATCAATATTCTGATAAATCTCTTCATCCTGAAGCTCTCGTGTCCCTTCCAGGTTGTCCAGCAGTTTCCTGCGCATACTTGAAAATCTCTGTTCATCCATTGTTCTTCTCCTCAATCTGCAAACGTTCCTTCCTCTGCCCTCGATACCCCTGCCATCCCATTTTCCCTTCTCTGTCAATCATCCGTTTTCTCCTTCCTTTTCCCACAGCAGTCTGCGGACAAAGCTTCCCATCTCTCCCCAAACCAGCTGCTGCGTCAGCTCTCCTCCGTCTCTTTGAAGCGGCTGTACCGGCGGGTGAATGCAAAGCGTTTTCTCCTGTACTTCTTCCATGTCCAGCATGCGCAGAAGGTGCTCGTACTGCTTCATTTTTGCCTGCGAAATCATATCGTCCTGAACCGGCATGTAGATCCGGTCGCACTCTTTCAGAATCCGGAATAAATCATCCACCTGTTCACTCAGATCCAGAATGATCACATCATACTCCCGGAAATCCATCACCTCCTTCAGAAATGCCAGCCATTCCTCGCCGGTCACATCGCGCACATCCGCCGGGGAAAGTGCCGGAGGGATGTATTCCAGCTCATGAAAGGTCTGAATCACGGAATTGATTTTATAGACCAGTCCGCCCTCCTTCTGTCTGGAAAAATAAATCAAATCCGAAAGATCCATGCGGTATTTGACCTGAAACAGCTCCTCAAACCCTGAATATTCCTCAAAATTCAGATAAAGCACCTTCTTCGTCTCAGCCAGAATTTCCCCCAGAGCCAGCGCGAAGGAAGTCTTACGGGTACGCCCGATCGGGGAGTATACACCATACAGCTTTGTCTTTCTGGCACCAAGCGAAAGAATATGCGGCTGTGGATGATCCTGCACGTAATATTCCATCACCTCAGACAAAATATCGTCTGAGGACTGGTATTTATAGACCAGAGGATATCCCAGATCTGAAATCTGTTCCCCCTCTGACAGAATAATCGTCCGGCTGATCGGCAAATCCCGTATCTCATTGCACATCGCCCTTGTCGAAATCAGCAAGATCTCGATCTCATGTTCTCTGGCGAATTTCTCCAGACTTTCGACATTTGTAAACGCCTGTACCTCGAAAGGGGTTGTCTTCCGCTCGTTCAGATATTCTGTAAGATTACACGCGTACGAAGTCTCCAGGTCACAAACCGCAAATATACTTTTTTTCATACAGACCTCCCAATTTTTTCATTTACTGTCATCAATCTTTTCCCGCTTTTCTTTCATATCTTTGCCCGCAGCAGCAATTCCGGCACCCGCTATTGTCAGAGCAGTTGGAAAAACGATTTCCATTTCATAAACCACACAGAATCCCAATCAGCACTGGCACGGAAAAACAGAATTTTGCTTTCTCGTCCACTCCATCCATGTAAGGCTTCCATTTTTTCGTCGCCGAATACTCCGTGATATAATTCCAGAAATACTCCCATCGGCTCGCCAGTGTCCGATTCCGGTACAGGAGCACTGCCGAAATCACCGCTGCGGCAAAGACCGCACGTACGATGCAGAAAAACACGCCAAACGGTCCGAGAAATCCTCCCACAACGCAGAGCAATTTAATGTCTCCTGCTCCCATCATCCGGAAATAATACAGCGTGCCGAACAGCAAAACCGGCAGCATCACCCCGCCAAGATATAAAATCACACCCACGATTCCTTCCGCGTACAGCTGATAGACCAGTCCCATCGCCAGACCAGCCGAAATTACCGCATTGGGAATCCGCTCCATCCACAAGTCACAGAGCACCGCAGTCATCGCGATACCTGTGAGTGAGAGCATCTGAATTTCCCTGTAAATAGAACTCTCCTCCTCTCCAGGCTACTTCCGCTTATTCTTCTTATTTTGTCTTTTGTAATTTCAATGATTCATTTTTGATGTTGCTAAATGTTTAGATTTAATAATATGATGTATAAAGCAGCTTTTTGAAGTGATGTAATGCGATTATACCACAATTTTTGAGTTTGTAAATATAATCAGTTGAATTTTTACAGATTTGTGAGGAGCGCACAAAAAAACCGGGGATTTATCCGCCCGGTTTTTGTAAAATTATGACAATTGAGTTCTTCTATGAATTCTGCTTCGTTACACGTCGTTTTAAAATGTATCATCCTGCCATATGTCTGCCGAAAATCCGCTTTCCTTCTGTTCTCGATTTGCCGCGCAAATCCGAACAGTGGATAAGCTTACACGAGCAGTCCGCGTCAGGATTCCCGCTCCATGTATTTCATATAGCTTACGACCATCATCGCAATCTTGAACGTCAGCGCATCGTCAAATACACGAATATCAAGACCGGTACTCTTTTCCAGCTTCTCCAGCCGGTAGACCAGCGTATTCCGATGGATGTACAGCTGCCGTGCCGTCTCTGAGACATTCAGGCTGTTTTCAAAGAATTTATTGATCGTCGTAATGATCTCCTCATCAAACGTATCCGGTGTCTCCTCGCCGAACACCTCTTTCATAAACATCTGACAGAGGGGAATCGGAAGCTGATAGATCAGCCGCCCAATGCCCAGGGTATTGTATGCAACGATCTGCTTCTCCTCGTAAAAAATCTTGCCGACATCCAGCGCCATCTTGGCCTCTTTATAAGAGCGGGATATCTGGCGGATCTCCTTCACAATCGTACCGTAGGCAATCTTTACATTCGACATTGCCTCCGTATTCAGCATATCGCGCAGCATCTTTGCCGTGCGCTCTACGTCCTCATACGTATCCTTCTCATCAAGCTCCTGCACCAGAATAATGCTCTTCTCGTCGACTTCCGTGACAAAATCCTTCGACTGGTTTCCAAACAGCCCCTTCACAATCTCTTTCGCCGTGCTGTCCTTCTCAAACTTTGTCTCGATCAGATAAACGATCCGGCGCGCCTCAGCATCGATATGCAGCTTCTTCGCACGATTATACACATCCACCATCAGCATATTGTCCAACAGCAGATTCTGAATAAAATTATTCCGGTCATAGCGCTCCCGATAAGCCACAATCAGATTCTGTACGTGGCTGACCGCTACACGCCCCATCATATAAGCATCCTCCGTCTTGCCGCTCGCAATCAGGATATATTCCAGCTTCTTATCATCAAATACCTTGAAGAAATGGGCCCCCTGCACTACCTGACTGTCCGCCGGAGAATTTACAAACTGTGCTACCGACGCCGGTTTCACATCCTCCGCATCCATCGTAGAGACGACTTCATTCCCTTCTGTATCCGTAATCAGAAAATCCACATGTGTAATCGAGTGCAATTCTTCAATCGTATTCTGTAAAATCTGGCTTGATATCATAATTATCCATCCTTTTCTGTATAAACGCAGGTAAGCTCGTTTTCTGACATAATAAACCATTTTACACTTTTTGACAAGAAAAAATGCCAGAAAGCAGAAAAAGCCATCGCCATTCTTTTATCAGAATTTAAAAATCGCCACCCCATATCTCGGTAAATCATAAGCGAAGGAGAACGGTTTCCCGTCACATTCCTGTTTTACGGCCTTATAAACCTCCGGCTGCTCTTTCCCTGTACCGCCAAACTCCGCTGCATTGCTGTCAAGGACCAGCCTGTACTGCTTCCTCCGCATAACGCCAACCCGATAATCCGGGCGGTCTACCGGTGTGAAATTAATCACAAAAAGCAGATTATTCTTCCCGTTTGCCGAATGACGCACAAAACTGAAAATACTGCGGAAATTGTCGTCCGGATTGATCCATTCAAAGCCAGCCGGCTCACAATCCAGCTCATACAGACAGACATTCTTCCGGTATAGCTTCAAAAGTGCACGGAAATAATTCTGCATCTGCTGATGGCGCGGCTCGGAGAGCAGGAACCAGTCCAGCTCCCGCTCCTCACTCCATTCTCTGAGCTGTCCAAAATCCTGTCCCATGAAAAGAAGCTTCTTGCCCGGATGCCCGATCATAAACGAATAACCGCACTTTAAATTCTCAAATTTGTCGTCATACAGTCCCGGCATTTTGTTCACCATGGAACACTTCAGGTGAACCACCTCATCATGCGAGAGTGCCAGGATATATTTTTCCGAGTACGCATAGGTCATCGCGAACGTCATTTTATTGTGATTGTACTGACGGAAATACGGGTCAAGCTTCATATACTCCAGGAAATCGTGCATCCAGCCCATATTCCACTTCATCGTAAAACCAAGTCCATCGTCCTCCGGACGTCCCGTCACCTTTGGCCACGCCGTCGACTCCTCCGCAATCATCATAAATCCCGGATAACGGCCAACCAGCACACTGTTCAGATGCTTGAAAAATTCAATCGCCTCCAGGTTCTGGTTGCCGCCGTATTTGTTCGCCACCCACTGCCCATCGCGTCTTCCATAATCCAGATACAGCATAGATGCTACCGCATCCACGCGCAATCCGTCCACATGAAACTGTTCAACCCAGTAAATCGCACTGGCAATCAGGAAATTTTTTACCTCATACTTACTATAGTCAAATACCTTTGTGCCCCAGTCCGGATGCTCCCCCTTGCGCGTATCCGCATACTCATAAAGGCATGTGCCGTCAAACTCCGCAAGACCCTGCGCATCACGCGGAAAATGCGCCGGTACCCAGTCCAGAATCACACCGATCTTATTCTTATGCAGATAATTGACAAAATAAGCAAAATCCTCCGGCGTCCCATAGCGCGATGTCGGCGCGAAATACCCCGTCACCTGATAGCCCCAGGAACCGTCAAACGGATGCTCCGAAATCCCCATCAGCTCCACATGCGTGTAACCCATATCCTTCACATATGCCGTGAGCTCCCGGGCGAATTCACGGTAATTATAATATCCGCTCTCTTCTTCCCCATGCGGATGGCGCTTCCAGCTGCCCGGATGCACTTCATAAATCGCAATTGGGCTCTTATCCTGATCAAATGTCTTTTTACTCTCCTGCCATGTCGTATCTGACCACTGAATCCTTGTCAAATCCGCCACCCGCGATGCCGTACCTGGCCGATACTCCGCTTGATTCGCAAACGGGTCCGCCTTATACAGCTTCCGGCCGTCCGGCGTCACAATCAGATACTTATACAGCTCTCCGACCCCTGCTCCAGGTACAAACAGCGCATAAATCCCCAATGGCTCCAGCCGCTCCATCGGGTGGCTATATTCATCCCAGTCATTAAAAGAACCAATCAGCTGCACCTGCTGCGCATGCGGCGCCCACACTGCAAAATAAGTGCCTTCCTGTCCCTGCCAGGTCATCGGATGCGCGCCAAGCTTCTTATAAATATCATAATGTGTTCCCTGTCCAAACAGATACTGGTCAAGCTCCGTAATAAATTCCTGCTTCCCCGATTTCACCGCTATACTCTTTGTTTTTCCTGCTGTTTTCCCTGCCATAACCGTATTTCTCCTTATTTTTTAATTGTGGCATTCCCGATCCATTTTTACCATACTAATCTTCTGTGAACATGCCAGAACGACCTATATTTACAATTAATATACACTTTATCCCGCAATTCCGCAACTGTTTCTATGCATTTTATACAATTCTATCAACTACTGCTGTTAAAACTGTTACCAGATAATTATCAGGATTCCAGTATAAAAATTCTGCCCTCGCCCGGCCCTGTTTCAGCGGTCAGCCTCCCATTCTCCGCATAGAACTGCTCACCGGTTGCCAGTTCGGTAATCCGATTCGCGGCACATGGCAGCGGAACCGAATGAGTCGCCGGATTTTCGTCATTGTTTACCATCACGATTGCTGTCTCCTCCTGCCCGATCCGCGCAAACGCGTATTGTCTCGTAGTCAGCATCAGTTCCCGGTATGTCCCCTCGCCAATCACCGGATGTTCCCGGCGGCATTTTCCAAGAAACGTCACATATTCCTTCAATCCGGGCACCGGCGGATTGGCTTCCATCTCTTCCAGATTCAGACAGGGCCGCAGCGCCGGATCACCGCCGTTCGACTTGCGCCCTTCCACGCCCCACTCCGAACCGTAATAAATCGAAGGCAGTCCCGGAAGGGTGTAAAGCAGCGTATACACTGATTTTATGTGCCTCCGGTCATTCAGCTTCGAAATAATCCGGTCTACGTCATGATTATCCACAAACGAATACAGAATCCTGCCGCGGCACAGACCCCCATTTCCATCAAACAGACGCCGGATCGTATGTGCGATCTCAAAGTAATTGTGATCATTGTGCCCTGAATACAGGCCCTTATGCAGCTCATAATTCGTCACGGAATGCAGCATTTCCTGATTTACCCAGCGTGAGTAGTCTCCGTGGATCACCTCACCCATCAGCCAGAAATCCGGCTTCTCATTTCCCGTCATCCACCGCATTTCACGCATAAAATCAAAATCCAGGCAATCCGCACAGTCCAGCCGGATCCCGTCAATATCAAACTCATGAATCCAGAAGCGGATCACATCAAACAGATAATCCTTCACTTCCCGATTCTGCAGGTTCAGATTCACAAGCTCAAAGCAATTGCGCCATGCCTCATATCCAAATCCGTCATTGTATGGATTATTTCCCCAGAAATTAATTCCCTTATACCAGCCGCAATACCGCGACCCTTCCCGATTCCGCTGAATATCCTGAAACGCGAAAAATTCACGCCCGGTATGGTTAAACACTCCATCCACGACAACCTTCAGTCCCAGCTCGTGTGCTTTCTTCACAAACCGCTTAAAGTCCTCATTATCTCCGAGCCGACGGTCTACCAGTTTATAGTCCCGCGTATCGTATCCATGCGTCGTCGATTCAAACAACGGCCCGATATAGACCGCCCCGCACTCCAGATCCCGGATATGCGGCAGCCATTTTTCCAGCTCTGCAAACCGGTGCACGACCTGCTCTTCCCTGTTTTCAAACGGTGCACCGCTCATCCCCAGCGGATACATATGATAAAAAACCGTGTTATTATACCAGACTGACATATTCCTGTTCCTCCATAAAATAATTCTGTCAAACCTGTACTGCTGCATCAGGAGAAAATTCCATACATAAACTGCTTCACCAGAGCCGTAATCTGCTGTCGATCCACCCGCTCCCGCTCATCCGGATCGCGCTCATAGTGAAGAAGAAAATAGGAACTGATTGTCCCGACAAAGCTGATCGCGAATTGCTGCTGCCGCCCATACATATTCCCCAGCTGATCCGCCGCCCGGTCAAACACCTGGACCACCATGTCATAAAACTCCACCATGTAAGGCTGAATCGTCTGGTAGGCCTCATTCCCTCTCGCGGAATAGAACAGCGCCATCATCAGCATATAAAAATGTCGATCCTGTTCAAAAAAACCGCAAAAAATATCTGCCAGCCAGAATAAAGCCTCTTCAATACGCAGATTTTTCCGGCTGCCCAGATCTCTGTACATCCAGCGCAGTGTATCAAACCGTTCCGCTATTAACGCTTCCAGCAGGCCCTTTTTACTGCCAAAATAATAGTACAATGTCGGTTTCGTCAGACCCGCCCGGGCTACAATCTCCTGAACCCCGACCGCGTCATATCCCTTTTCATAAAACAACTCATTCGCACATTGCAAAAGCCGTGCGCGGTTGTCCAAATTCTCCAAATTTTCCATGATGCCATCTTCCCCATAAAAATGTGCTTCGAATTCATTCGTAAATAAATTTCTCTTCGGGAAGCACATTTTTCTTCAATTATACCGTTCGGTATATTAAAAGTCAACTACCATATGTATTTATTTGCAGAAAAAATTTTCTATGCAAAAGACATTCAACACCTTTCTTTTTTTCGATACAGTTCAGATCTGTTAATGAAAAGTACAAATGTAGCGTAAAAAGCCCTGAGATATCTTCCGGATATACTCAGGGCCTGTTCTCTTATTTTGTAATTGTTACCTTCATCTTACTGCTCCATGCGGAGTAATATTTGGTTCCAGAGACCGTCTTATAGGTTCGGATTCTGATATAATAAGTTTTCCCCTTTGTCAGTTCCTTCAGCGTTTTACTGGCGGTCGTCGCTCCGGAAAGCGTCTTTTTCTTAAAAGAAGTAAATGTTTTACTTGTAGAATACTGTATCTGATAACCAGTCACATTCGAAACAGCGGTCCACTGTACCTTTACTTTTCCAGCTGCGGAATTTTTAACGCTCACAAGCGCGGTGCCCGTCAGGCGTACCGCTGCCTTTTCTGTACCTGTACCGGTCATAGTACTTGAATAAGGAACAACCTTATATACATAGACCGTACCATTTGCATCAGCCACCTTTTTATCGGTGTAGCTTACAGTCGATGCATTTTTAATCGTCTTTATTTTACTGAAGGCTCCGGAAGATGTCCTGCGGTATATATAATAGCCGCTTGCGCCGCTAACCGCATTCCATTTGATTTTAATCCCTTTCGCCACATTAGTCAGACTGGAAATCGTCGCCGTCTGACTCGCCTTACTAATCGTGAAGGATTTTGTCGCCGTTCCTATGTATCTCCCTTTGCCAGTCACAGTCACAGTCGCTGTACCCACGCTGACATTATTGGAGTAAGAGACTGTATAATCCGTACCGCTTGTTAATGTATCCGAACCATATTTCACCGTGACTGTCGGACGCTTTGCACTGCCATCATACGTATAACTCGACGCAGAAAGGCTGACAGAAGCATTCGAAATATCCCGCAGATTCCAGCTCAATTCCGTCGATCCGCCGCTGGTATATGAACCAGAGTACGCATAAACCTGATACGTATACAAGGTACCAATACTCACACTGCTGTCTGTCCAGGAAGTATCTGTTGTCGTAGCCAGCAAAACGTAGCTTCCATCGTCAATTTTCCGATATATTTTGTATCCTTCGGCGCCTGTAACCGATTTCCAGCTAAGCTGCGCTTCGGAATTCGTTTTTTTCAATGACAGCGCCGGCGTCGCCAGATAATAAAACAATTGTTTTTCTGCTGCCACACTCCTGTTATTCCCGGCATATGCTTCCACACAAAATGCATAAGTTCTTCCGCTGGTAAGGCTCAATACTGTTCCCTCAGACCCTGCACTTACATCTGCTGTCTGGGAAACCGTATAAGAACCGGAATCATATTCCCAATAAACCGTATACCCCGACGCTCCGGATACCGAATTCCACTTCAGCTCCAGTCCCTCCGGCGTAGACTGCATGTCCGAAATCGCCGTAGCTTCCAGATTAGATTTTACACTAAAATTCCTGCTGGAATCAATGACACAGAAGTAAGGTGTCGTAGCCGTGCTTCTGACTCCGCCCGAAAGAGAATACGTATCACCTGTCACATACCAGATAATGGAACCGTTCGACACAATCGGCTTGCAATCGGGCAAAAAACCATCCACAGTATAAACATCACTCGTAACATTCCCTGCTCCATCCAGATACACATAATGCAGTTTCGTTTCCGCAGAAGAAGAAACCTCCGAATCTGACCGTTCCTGTGTCGTCCAAAGCAGCGCAAAAGAATTCGAACTCAATTTCACCAGCTGCGGGGTAGATGCTGAAACAGACCCACCCTCATCGTAATCCGTAATCCAGTTTACCGAAGTAGCCAAACTGTTTCGTGAAGTAACCGTCACAAATACATTCTTTACGGAATTACTGTTCCAGTTCTCATCCTGTGCAACCGAACTGCCTGCTACCAGGTAAGAAGAATCCGAATATTCCAGTCCGCCCAGGGAAGCTCCAGTATAATTATCTCCAATCTCCCCTTCAAATTCAAGCAGGTTCACGCGGCTGTTATTGACATACATGCTGCCCCCGAACGTACTGTTTCCTGCCTTCGTCGAATAACGGAAAAGAATAGCGGCACGCGGATACGCATCACCAAGATCTACAGCAATCAGATTATTCTCATCGTCTACAAGAATAAACTGGTCAAAGGAATGGCTGACGTAACCCGAGCTTACATTCATAATATCATAGTAAGAATCCGTCACCTTCATCTCAGACTCATCCACTTCAATCATAAGATTCGCCTGATGCTTCAGACCATCACTCGTCGTATACATCTGGTGGGAAGACCGTATATACAGATATCCTCCATACTCCGCCATTCGAAGACTTCCTGCGCTGAACGGCACGGTCGTGTTCGCACCATAAAGGCTTGCAGCTCCAAGTCGTTCCCATGCTGTGCTGTACTTTACCACACGGACAACCTCCACCGAACTGCTTTCGTTCGAATTGCTCTGTCCGAATACCAGGTAATAAGCATCGCTGCCCGCGTAAAATCCTCCAAAATAGGTCAGCTCCCTGGTCACATACTTCTTCGACGTAAGAGTGAAACTGCTGTTATAATACTCCACAGCAATCTTGCTTCCATCGTACTCGACACGCATATAACCACTTGATACTTTTTCAAGATAAGAATAAACCGGAGAACCGTAATACGAATAACTCTGATCCCCCATATTATTCGACGCCTCTGACGACAGATCAGAAACCTCTGTGACCGTATTGCTTACCGCCGCTGCTTCATCGAGAAGCGCATCAGCGGCAGCTTCCGCTTCCTCATTGACCTCTTCGGATATCTCGGAAGCATCCACTTCTTCAACGCCTTCAATCAGCATGATCGCCGAATCCGACTCAGCCTCGGTGTCTTCCTCATACACACTGTCAGAGGCTTCGCCCAGTGGTTCCAGTGTGTCAATCAGAACAGAATCATCCACATAGACA
>JAJQGP010000151.1 GCA_021200475.1 Lachnospiraceae bacterium | reverse complement strand
TGCATTTCTGGTGGTCTCCGCCACTACGATTCCTACAGTAGATTTACGCCGTCAAGCTGCGGAATTCCGGTTGAATAGAAGGGAAGATCGTGGTAAGCTATAGTAAATGAAAAGTAAAAGTATATGTTCGTATAGGATCAGACGAAGCAGGCAAATTGAGGATTGAGGAGGTGCAAAAATGGGATATTATCTGAATCCGGAAGACATTCTTGATCTTTACAGAAGAGAGACGGTAAAACCCTACTTTGTAGATAAAACGGAAATGATAAATGAGCTCATCCCTCTGGTGGAGCGGCAGGGCAGCTTTATTTCAGTTACGAGACCGCGAAGATTCGGAAAATCTGTGGTGGCAGCAATGCTTGGTTCTTTTTTTGGTAAGGGAACGGACAGTACTGAGGTGTTTGCACATCTTAAAGTGGCTGGAAATGAGAATTACAAAAAACATATGAATCAGCATAATCTGATTTATATTGATTTCAGCAGGGATGTGTCAGATTGTACTTCTTATAAACAGTACATTGAGATAATAAAGAAACGGTTAACGCGCGATTTAAAAAGAGTATTTCCGGAAGCTGAGATTGATGAAGAGGATTCCATGGGCGCTATTTTGCGCACAGTCTCGTTGGAGTATGGCAATGAAAAGTTCCTGCTGATATTTGATGAGTGGGATTATATATTCCATAAGGACTATTTCACAGAGTCAGACAGAGGAAAATACACCGCGTTTCTGGGAGATATGACCAAGGGCAGAGCGTATGTCGAGATGGCGTATCTGACCGGCGTCCTCCCGATTAAAAAATACTCCGCCAGCGATACAATGAACCATTTTGCAGAGTACAATATGGCGAACAGCGATATGTATAGTACGTACTTTGGATTTACTGATGAAGAAGTTGATGAATTGTATCAACGATACCTGAAGAACTGCGGACATCCGTCCTTTACGCGTGAAGATCTCGCAAGCTGGTATGATGGATATCAAATGGATGACGGCAGCAGTATTTACAATCCAAATTCGGTCGTGTTTGCTCTGACAGAGAATAAAATTAAAAATTACTGGCCAAAGGCCGGTGAATATGGCGAACTGAGAGATTACGTTCTGAATGATGTGGATGGTGTAAGAGAAGCCATTATGCTGCTTGTAGCCGGTGAGCCGGTAAAGGCGAATATATCAGAATACGCTACGACTGCGCCTGTCCTCAGGAGACGGAACGAAATCCTGTCGGCTATGACTGTATATGGATATCTGAATTATTGCGATGGCTGTGTGCGGATTCCGAACCGGGAGCTGTGGGAGGAATTTGACCAGATCATCCAGGAGGAGCCGCAATACAGCTATATGCGTGAACTTGAAAAAGAATCTGCGCGCATCCTGCAGGCAACCTATGACGGGGATGAGGATACGGTAGGGAAAGTGCTGGCGATTGTACACACGACAGAATCGCCTTTAAAAGCGTACAATGATGAAGCGGAGCTTTCCGGTAGTGTGAAACTTGCCTATATTGCGGCGAGAAACAAATATAACATGGAACGGATGGAAACGCCCCCTCGCTTTGCTCGGCGGCAGGTCGCGCCATCCGTTGAAAGAAATGCTTCGCATTTGGATGGCGCTAAGGATCAGGCCGGTATCGGCTATGTAGATTATATTTTTTATCCCCATAATCGTTCCGACGACGGCATTATCATCGAACTGAAAGTAGATGATTCTCCCGAAACTGCCCTGCAGCAGATTAAAGACAAGAATTATGCTCTGAAATTCCAGGGAAAAATGGGAGAACCTCCGAAGACCACCGGCAGAATCATCCTGGTGGGGATTGGATATTACCGCAAGGATAAAGTGCATCGGTGCAGGATTGAGGTGCTTTAGAAGAAACCCTGGTGAACTGTTACTTTATAAGTGAAAATTATTTCGGTGGGATTGCATATAATACTTACAAAAGCAGAGATGCTTCTCGTGCGGCGGCACGTTAAAGCTGTACTGCGCGGTGTAGTGTATTTTTTTGTTGACTGCTTTCAGCTTGTCCTCTGTAGCCTGGAGAGTTTTGCGCGCTTCATTGCGTTTACTGACAATCTCCTCGTATGAGGCGCGAAGATTATCCCTGGAATCATAACCATGTTCCTGAACATAACACGCGGCGGGCCAAACGAAAAGTATCAAATTCGAAGTTTTACATGTAGAAATGTGGAAGAAAAAGTGATACGATGAGATTCATTGATAATTATGAGCGAAACAGGCAAAATGGGGAGGTGCAGGGAATGGGGTATTATCTGAACAGTGCACAGGTTCTTTCATTATATAAAAGCGAGGTTGACAGTCCTTATTTTGTCGATAAGTCTTTGCTATTAAAGGAACTTTTTCCGCTTGTGAAAGCTGGCAATAAGCATCTCTGTATCACCCGTCCGAGACGCTTTGGCAAGTCAGTGATGGCGGCGATGGTTGGGGCTTTTTTCAGCAAGGGCATCGACAGCAGCAGTATTTTTGATTCTTTGAAAATAGCACAGGCTTCTGAGGATGGTTCAACTATGGAATCGACTGTCGATGAACGGTTTGACTATCGGGAGTATATGAATCAGTATAATGTGATTTATATTAATTTCATTGAAGCAGCAAACGAAAGCGACAGTTATCAGGAATTTATTTCTTCAATAAAGGAAATGCTTCAGGAAGATTTGCGTGAGACGTTTCCAGAGGTTCGTTTTCGAAAAAAAGGAACAGTGATTCAGGATCTTCGGATGATTTATGAGAAGCATCGGTTGAGGTTCATCCTGGTATTTGATGAATGGGATTGTATCTTCCACAAGTCTTATACTTCGAACGAGGACAGAAAAAGCTTTATCAACTGGCTTGCGGCCATGACAAAGGACACAGGTTATGTTGCGTTAAGCTATATGACGGGCGTGCTCCCGATTGCGAAGTACTCAAGCGGTTCTACGATCAATAATTTTGATGAGTATACGATGGCAGTACAGCCGAAATTCAGTGAGTATTTTGGCTTCACAGAAGAAGAAGTCGATATGCTGTATGATCGGTATTTGAAAAGGACGGTTTCTCCGGCTGTCACAAGGGAAGAACTGAGAATCTGGTATGATGGTTATCATACAGCGGGCGGATTGAGACTGTATAATCCCCGCTCGGTAGTAAAGGCCCTTTCAAATAACTGTCTGGCGAGTTACTGGACGTCATCGGGACAGTATATGGAAATTTCTACTTACATCATGAATGATCGCGCCGATGTAAAAAAGGATGTGGCGCTTATGGTAGCCGGAGAAGCGGTGCCGGCAAGAGTCGAAGAGTTTGCAGCCACATCAATGAACCTGACCACGCGTAATGAAATCCTTTCCGCGATGGTGGTCTACGGTTTCTTGAATTATGAGGACGGCAAGGTTCATATTCCGAACCGGGAACTGATGGATGAGTTTGCAAAAACCATTCGGGAGAGGGAGAACCTTGGCTATATCAATCGCCTGGCAGTGGAATCCGACCGGATGCTGAGAGCTACGCTGAAGGGCGATACAAAGAAGATGGAAGAGATCCTGCAGTTTGCACACGATACGGAGACTCCATTGCTGGACTACAACGATGAGATCGAGCTAACCGCGATCGTGAATCTTGTCTATCTGGCGGCGCGTGACAGCTATTATGTGGAAAGAGAGAATAAAGCAGGGGAGGGCTATGCCGATTTTATCTTCTATCCGGAAAGAACTGGTGACGACGGAATCATCCTTGAGCTAAAGGTAGACGACACGCCGGAAGCGGCGATCGCCCAGATCAAAGGCCGAAAGTATATGCTGAAATTCCAGGGAAAGATGGCGGAACGAAAACGCCACACCGGACGGATATTGCTGGTTGGGATTGGGTACGACCGTAAAGATAAGCTTCACCACTGCAGGATTGAGGTTATGCAGACTGCATAACCACGCAAGTTTATTTATTGCTGGTGGAGGGTTATCTGAACCAGACAGGGATCCGTAAACCGTCCCAATAATGAAGCACAGGGGGAAGAATATTGAGAAGAGTTACGTCGGTTGAATTGGCGAATTTATGCCTGATTTATGATGAGGATTCTGTGTTGGTGCAGGAAAAGCAGGGAACGGGCGGCCTGGTATTTCCAGGCGGTCATGTAGAGAATGGGGAATCCGTATTGGAATCGGTGATCCGTGAGGTCAGAGAAGAAACCGGTCTTCTGATTCGGAAACCGGAACTCTGTGGAATCAAGGACTGGTGCGAGGAGGATGGAACCCGTTATCTTGTCATGCTTTATAAGACAAACCAGTTTGAGGGCAATCTGCGGTCATCACAGGAGGGCAGGGTATTCTGGTTAAAGCGAAACGATATGGATACCGCGAACCTGATCTGGAATATGAGAGAATTGATGGAGATTTTTGAAGGTAGCAGCTATAGTGAGTTTTTTATCCGGACGACCGAGGGCAACTATCAGAAAGAATTGCTGGGAGAGACGGTTACGATTGTACAATGAAATTTCTTCATTTTTCTTTCGCGGACTGTCTGTGCTTGAAAGCATACGGCGGTATCGCCGTATGCTCGAATAAGAAACAATCAATAATAGATATTTATAGTTGCCAGATATCCTTGATTTTGTGAATACCTCATCGTACATGCAGAATCCAGACCTTCAATATCCACGCCCTCAGCTTTCAGCCTGGAAGATTCCAGATGCTGCTCTATGATGTCCCATCCTCTATCAAGGGTTGCTCCCTGATTCTCACCAGGTTTTTGCAGTCTGAGAATCAGAGCATCCCCACGCTTTTTGATTGTAAGCGTCAAATAAGACGTGTCTGGTAAGTTTCAATATTCTTCCTATAATAGA
>JAJQGP010000048.1 GCA_021200475.1 Lachnospiraceae bacterium | reverse complement strand
CTTTTTGCTCTGTGCACTGTTTTTTATCGCCGGAGCGCTGACCCTGGCACAGATCTTTTTTACGCAGGAGAGCCGGCTGCGTATTTTTCTGGGGGTGTTTACTGCACTTTTCTGGGGTATGGCGCTGGGCGTGTTTTTACTTCTCCGTCCGTCCGGGGACGATTCTAAGGAAGAGAACGGGCAGGCCTCTTCGTCTCAGTGTCCGCCAGAGCTTCTGAAAGAGATCAGGGCCAGAGAAGAAGCTTACGAAGGGCTGAAGGATGAGATGGAGGTCCTTTATCAGGCACATGCCAGGGGAGATGCTCCCATCTCGGGTTCGGACGCTGTGTCCGGCGGCATCGATACCGAAATTGCGGCACTGACGCTCGCGATCGACCGCATCTGTGAAATCTCTGACCGTATCTGTCAGGCCGCGGGCGGTCAGCTGAACGAGAGAGCCTCCGCTATCCTGGAAGAAATCACCGGCGGCCGCTACAACCGGATCGTCATCGATGACACCGCCGAAATCCGCATCCACACGCCATCCCGCGTCCTTGGTCTGAATCAGCTCAGCGGCGGTACCATGCAGCAGATCTACTTCGCTCTGCGCATGGCTGCGGGAGACCTGCTTAGCGAGAACACCACCCTGCCGGTCATCCTTGACGAAACCTTTGCCATGTACGACGACCGCCGCCTCGAAGCCACCCTCCGCTGGCTCAAAAACAGCGGGCGGCAGGTGATCTTATTTACATGTCAGAATCGGGAGAGGGAGATACTGAAGAGGTTATAGTTTGTGAAATGAAAATGGCGCCCGGTGCAGGGGTGGCTGAGGATTAGGCGAGAGCGTGTCCGAAGCCATTCCTGTACCGGGCGTCTTATGCGTATTCACTCCTCATATACCTTCCGATTGCACAGTGTCCGGTATTCGGACGGCGTACAGCCTTTCTTCTTTTTGAAGGTCCGGTTGAAGGTAGAGAGGCTGGAAAATCCGGACTGCAATGCCACCTCTGTGATGGACAGATCCGGCGACAGCAGAAGCGTCTCTGCCGCTTTGATCCGCAGCAGACACAGATAGTCGTAAAAATTATAGCCCGAACATTGTTTGAACAGGCGCGAAAAGTGGTATTTTGAGAATCCGGCCACATCCGCAACCATTTCCAGGGAAATACTTTCTGTGTAGTGCTGATCCATATAATCGAATACTGTGTTCAGCTTTTCATACAGGCGGTTCTGGCGTTCCACCGGATTTTCCGGATTATGGTGCGTATCATCCTGTTCCATGCGGTATTCCCCGTAATTGGCGAAAAACTGCAGCAGGCTCGCGTAGCAGTTCAGCTCGCGCATGTGTCCTCCCGTAAAATACTCGCGGCAGAGCTTTAAAATCAGATCCGCCTCCTGATCATAGATGGCGGGACAGTTGTCTGGGGTAATCAGCACGGCATGGGCGATAAAGGCTGCCAGATAGGAATACCCTTTGATACCGGAGATCGCTTCCGGGTCGAAGATATAGATCAGCCGCAGGCCGGTGGGCGGCGCAATCAGCTGATGAAGCTCTCCGGATGGGACCATAAGGATATCGCCCGGCTCCAGGTCATAGCGCGTCTGTCCGACGATGACCTGGTAGTGATTTTCCAGCGGCATAATCACTTCTGTGGCGGGGTGCCAGTGCGTCTCGTAGGATTCCGCTTTATTATTAATGAAGAAACGAAGCGTCGTATCCGGATGAAAATCCACCTGTTCACGTGTACTGTCAATTTTCCTGTGATAACCGGAGGAGGCCTGTGTTCCGATTCGGAGTAATTCAGGCTCCAGAGTCAGAGGAGTTCGCTTCATAATCATCTCACCTGTTCCTTTCTTCCCGCGGCATCCTGTGTGAAATATGCTAAAACAGGTGCCGCAAGCTGTGTCTGAATCATTGCTCCCGTTATCTGCTGCAAATGGCAGATATTGCGCGACAAAAAAATGCATAAAATCGGGAAAAATGGGAAAATAGTGTAAAAGCAGCGGAAAACAATCGGCTCATTTTTTGGCGGAATTATAGCATATTTCATTTGAAATAGCAATAACTGAGAAGCGAAATCGGGGTGAAAATGGCAGAAAAACCGCAGAAAAGGCAACTTGACGAGGGAAAAATCAAAAAAGCAATAATTGGCGGCATATTGCGCAAAAAGTGGTAAGCAACGAAAAAATAATTGTGCAATAATGTGAACATCCTCAGGACGAAAAACAAATAAGAAGGGAGAAAACAATGGCTGGAACATCAAAAAAATCCAACAACAGCGCTGTTTCTGCTAAGACACCCCCGCGGGAGTCTCTTAGCAGACACATACGCAAGTACTGGCAGTGGTACTCGATGATGCTGATACCGCTTGTGTATTACATTATTTTCCGCTATGTACCGATGGCGGGCAATATCATCGCGTTCCGCCACTACCGCGCAGGCAGCAGTATTTTCGGAGATGAGTGGAGCGGACTGAAGTATTTTAACCAGTTCGTCCGGGACTCCAATTTCTGGCGGGCATTCCGGAATACTCTGATCCTGAACTTTGAGTATCTGATCATCAGTTTTCCGATCACGATTGTTTTTGCTTTACTTTTGAATGAGATAAAGAATACGAGATTTAAGAAGGTTGTGCAGACGATCTCTTATCTGCCGCACTTTATCTCCATGGTTATCGTAGCCGGTATGGTGCGTGAAATTCTTTCTACCAGCGGCCCGATCAACAGCTTCATCACCTCCATGGGAGGGAGCGCAATTCAGTTTATCAGCCTGCCACAATGGTTTCCGACGATCTTCGTGGTGACCGGCGTATGGCAGGGCCTTGGCTGGAATACCATCCTTTATCTGGCGGCGATGGCCGGCATCAGCCCGGATATGTATGAGGCGGCTGACCTGGACGGGGCGAACAAGTTCCAGCAGTGTATTTACATCACACTGCCGTCGATCCTGCCAACGATCGCTACTCTGCTGATCCTGAATATTGGTCAGTTGTGCGGCTCCGGCGCATTTGAGAAGGTCTTCCTTCTGTATCAGCCGACTACCTATGAGACGGCTGATATCATCGCTACTTATGTTTATCGTATGGGTCTTGGCTCCGGTAACTACAGCTACGCGACAGCGGTAGGTCTGTTCCAGGGTCTGATTAACCTGACACTTCTGACTGTGGCGAACAAGGTATCCAAGAAGGTCGCCGGCACAGGTCTGTACTAAGGAAGGAGGAACTACGATGGCGAAAACACATAGCGGTACCGCGATTAAGGTTTCGCGTGGTTACCGTATCTTTACGGTATGTAATACGATCCTCATGATCCTGATCTGTGCGGTCATGCTTTACCCGTTCCTGTACCTGATTGCGCAGTCATTCTCCTCGTATGAGGCGATTGTGGCTGGCAAGGTAGGACTGCTTCCGGTGGATTTCAACGTGGATACATATATCTATGTGATTACGAACGGCGTATTTATTCCGGACTACATTAATACGATTGTTTATTCCATCACCGGTACGGCGCTGGCGCTGTTTTTCTCAGCTTTGCTGGCTTACCCGATGTCCAAGTCGGAGCTGTGGGGCAACAAGTTTGTCGGTCCGTTCATCATCTTTACGATGTACTTTGCGGGCGGCATGATCCCGAACTACCTGTTGATGATCAACCTGGGACTGCAGGATACCGTAGCGGCATTCCTTCTTCCGTCCCTGATCTCTACCTACTATGTAATCCTGATGCGCTCTTTCTTCGAGACGGTTCCGAAGGAACTCGAAGAGGCTGGCGAGATGGATGGACTGAACAAATACGGCGTATTTTTCCGGATTGCGCTTCCGCTTTCGAAGCCGATTATCGCGACCATGGTTCTGTTCTATCTGGTTATGTACTGGAACGACTGGTTTAACGCATTCCTGTATCTGGACACCCAGAGCAAGTGGCCTGTGGCTTACTATCTGCGGAACCTGATTTCCACCGCGTCCTCTTCGACCTCACAGGATGTGGGCGAGACGCTTGCGATCGCGTCAAATATTAAGTCCTGCGCGATGGTATTAACGGCGGCGCCGATTATCTGTATCTACCCGTTCATCCAGAAGTACTTCGTACAGGGCATGATGCTCGGCGGCGTAAAAGGTTGATGAAACGATCGTTTGCTCATTTATTGGGCTTATGATAGAGAGTAAGACAGCGAACGTCAGAAGCGATTATCCTGCTTCCCGGAATTGTTTTGCAGGCGGGAAGATACAGGTGTGTTCTGGCGTTCGCTGAAAGCTGATTCACATGACCGCGCTGTTTTAGCGGTCTGCACGAATGTAGACGGACAACAGCCGTTTACGTGTTTTTTACTTTATTAAAAGGAGGAATAAGACAATGAAAACAATTTCCAGAAGAGATTTCCTGAAGGGCTCTGCAGCAGGCATGATGGGCGTAGCACTTGCGGGCTTTATGGGACCGATCTCCGCTTCCGCAAGCGAAGACACCGACAATGGTGACGGCAGCTTCTACAACACTGATCTGGGATATACTTATGGTACAACGTTTTATTCAGATGAGCCGGTGACCTATACCATGTTCTTTAACGACAATGATGCATATCCGATCAACGATGGCTGGTATGGTGAGGGTGGTATCTTTGATGAAATCACCAAGGCGACCAATGTTTCCCTGGACATCACGGTTGTAAACAATGCGAGCTACTCTGATAAGGTAACGCTGGCAATCTCCGGTGGTACCGCTCCGTACATCATTCCGAAGATGTACAGTGAGACTGCTTATGTAACCGGCGGCGGCATCGTAGCAGTTTCTGAATATGCGGATTATATGACAAACTATTCTGGTATGATCGAGACTTATGGTCTTCAGACAGAGGTAGATACCCTTCTTCAGGAAGATGGGAAGTATTATCGTCTGCCGGGTCTGAAAGAGACGGCCCTTCAGGACTACTCCCTGTTGGTTCACTCCGATATTTTTGAGGCGGCTGGCTACGATGTGACTACTCTCGAAGAGAACTGGACCTGGGATGAGTTCACGGATATCCTGGTTGATGTAAAGGCATACATGGTAGAACAGGGCATGATCGATGAGTCTGCTTATATCTGGTCTGATCGCTGGTGCGGCGCTACTTCCGGATATGGACAGGGCGGCTGCCTGCTGAACCTGATCGCAGCTACCTATGGTATCTACAGCGGCTGGGGCATCACATCGAACTCCGCAGGTCTGTATTTTGACTGGGATGCAGATGAGTATAAGCTCAGCGCGACGAGCGATGCATACAAAGAATACATGACTGTTGTACAGCGCCTGGTAAGCGAGGGTATCCTGGATCCGGAGACCTGGAGCCAGGAAGATGATACCGCAGACGGTAAGTTCTATCGCGGCGAGACAGCTTTGATTACGACAAACCGTTCCTCTTATACAACCCAGATTGATGGTCTGACCTCTCAGCTGGGTGAGGGTAACTTCTCCGTATATGAGGTTGTCATTCCGAAGGGAACCAACAACTATCAGGCTGAGAAGTCCCGTCTGGAGTGCGGCGTCTGCATTTCTTCCACCACGCTGAATGATCTGGGCGAGGATGAGTTCATCAAGATGATGCGCTTTGTAGACTGGCTGTGGTACTCTGAGGCAGGTCTGACCCTGACCAAGTGGGGCGTAGAGGGTGATACCTACACTGTTACAGATGGTACTTATGCGCTGACCGATGGCTATTACTGCGGCGGACTTTCCATCGCGCAGACCTCGGACGATCAGGTAGATCTCCGTATGGAGAAGGGCTTCGCATGCGGCAACTTTATGTACAGCGGCAGCCAGGAACTTCTGACCAGCAACTTCTCTGCAGAGCTGAGAGATTACTATGACAGGATGGCTGCATACAGAGAACTTGCAGAGATTGACCCGGCAATCGCGATGAGCGAGGATGATGCAGAGATGGCGAACCTGTGGGCGACCCCGTTGACAGATACAATCAATACCTGGACTCTGAAGTTCGCGATGGGTCAGGCAGATATCGAGGCGGATTGGGATACTTATGTAGCTGAAGTAGAAGCGCAGAACGCATCCAGCCTTGTAAACCTTTACAATGACTACTATCAGGCAAGCAAATAAAGAATGACGTGTGTCCGGCTCAGATTATGAGATCATGGACTGAACGAAAAAAGGATCACGCGAAAATGGGAGACCGGCTGAAAGGCTGGTCTCCTTTTTTGCGTTGTACCACTGCACTGAACTGCTATTATAAAAATAAATTATAGGTTACCATATACGCCAAATTTTTTGAACTTTTTTGTCGGAGAGAAAAAGGTATAATACAAAAGGAGAGTGATTAAAGAAGGTATATACATTTAAAAACACAAAGGAGAAATGAAGATGCAATATAAAGAATATAAGGAAATTCAGAATCTCTCCCGCCTTGGTATAGGACTGATGCGCCTTCCAGTGCTGGATGGAGATTATAGCAGAATTGACTACGAAAGGGCAAAGGCCATCGTTGACTGCTGTATGAAAAATGGGATCAATTATTACGATACCGCTTATACTTATCACAACGGAAAGTCAGAGGACTTTGCAGGGAAAGCGCTGGCAGAATATCCGCGGGAAAGCTATTATATAGCAGATAAGTTTAATTTTCAGGCAGAGCCGGATTATGAAAAACAATTTGAGGAGCAGCTTCACCGCCTGCAAATGAATTATATAGACTTTTACCTGCTCCATGGCATTCAGGATAACTTCCAGGAAGATATTCTGGCAAGCGGTTGTATTGACTATTTTGATGAGCAAAAGAAAAATGGCCGGATTCATTACCTTGGCTTCTCCTTCCACGGAAACACAGAGAATCTCCGGAAAATGATGGAACAGTATCCGTGGGATTTTGTCCAAATACAGCTGAATTATTATGACTGGTATTTTGGAGATGCAAAAGAACTGTATGAGATTCTGGAAGCAGCGCAGATTCCGGTCATGGTCATGGAACCGGTTCACGGCGGGCTGCTGGCGAACCTTACGGATGATGCAGCAGCTGTTTTAAAGAGATACTCCCTGGATGCTTCACAGGCTTCCTGGGCGATGCGCTGGGTTATGGGACTTCCGGGAGTACAGGTCGTATTAAGCGGGATGTCAGATACCGTTCAGGCGGAAGATAACTTGACTACATTCGATCAGGCGGTTTCCATGACAGACGAAGAGCAGCACCTGCTTCATCAGGCGGCCAAATATCCAGCGGAAAGCGGTGGCGGTTCCCTGCACTTCTTGCAGATACTGCTGTGCTGACTGCCCGGCTGGGTTGGATATCCCGGAATTGCTGAAATTTTACAATGACTACAAGCTTGGCGGGGCGTGGAGGCTGGCTGGTATTTCGGCCATGCCGAAAGAGAAAAGGCCAACAGCCTGCATCGGATGTGGGTCATGTACCCGGCATTGCCCGCAGGGACTGGAAACACCGAAGTATATGGAAGAAATGAAAAAAGTTCTGAATGATAGGATGCAGTAGCACTGGGTATCAGTATCAAAGCCACCGTGACATCTACCATGACAAGCGAAAAACTTGGTAAACCAACGCCTCATTTCATTATATGATGGAACCTCTTTGACAAGGGTAATGACCAGAGCAGAGCGGCACCGCTTTTATGGTTTTTATGATATCGAGGAAGAATGGAAAAAAGCTTGCATTATCACACCTTGATGGAGATTCTGTGCAGATTACGGGTGTGCTTGCAAAGATGATTACCGGGGAGGAATATACTGACCAGCAGTTGGTAGACGCGAATTATCATGCAATATCTAAAAGCAGTATCAAACGCGCAGTGTTTCAGGATGGATTTTTCCATTTAAAATTGAATATTGCTCTTAAGGATTTATATTGTGACGATGAATCATTTTTGACAAGGAGAGAATGGGATGAACAGGTATTTACAGGAATGGTATGATTTAAAGACAGATGAGGTGCGGAAGGTGATTCATTCGATCTGGGAGCACCCGGAGATCTGTTTTCAGGAACAGTTTGCGACAGAGGCGGTCAGAGCTTTTGTGGCGAATGAGGGGTACGACGAGATTCTGGTCAGGGATGTCAGAGATTTCAAAAATACAGAAACAGCCACGCCGAACAGTGTAATTGCCGTGTACGGAAGCGGGCATCCGGTGATTGCGATCGTGGGCGAACTGGATGCGCTGCCGGGTCTGCAGCAGGATGCTGTCCCTTATAAAAGTGTAGGAGCAGGAGCCGGTCATGGCTGCGGCCACTGCCTGATGGCGGGCGGAGCTATGGCTGCGGCATCCGCTCTTCGGTATGCGATGGAAAAGGAAGGCCTGAAGGGAACGGTAAAGCTGATTGAAGCTCCTGCCGAGGAGGGCGGCTGTGGAAAAGGATGGCTGGTGGCCAACGGCGTATTTGATGATGTGGATATGGCTCTTATGTGGCATTCCAGTCTTGTTCCTCTGAACTTTTCTCCTACAGCTTCCATGTCAGTGTATGATGTAGATTTTGAATTCTTTGGCAAGTCGGCACATGCGGCCGGAATGCCGGAAAACGGAAGAAGCGCGCTGGACGCGGTTCAGTTGATGAATATTGGTATTGAATTTATGAGAGAGCATGTGAATCAGAATGTGCGGATGCATTACAATATTACCAGCGGAGGCGCGGCGGCCAATATTGTTCCTGACTATGCTTCGGTTCATTATATGTTCCGCTCCTCCAGCGGGGATGAGGATGCCAGAGAAGTGTTTGAGAGAGGGCTGAAAGTAGCACAGGGGGCTGCTTTGATGACGGAAACGCAGATGAAATATAAAATCACATCCCTGCTGCCTCATCAGTATTATAATCTGCCGCTGTGCCGGTTCATGGATCAGGCAGTTCCTGAGGTGCCGCCTCTGACCTTTACGGAGGAAGAATACGCGTTTGCGCGGGAGCTTTGGGAGAATACCATGGGGAAACCGGCGCCTGAAGATCCGGAGAAGGTATTGAATACGAAGTTCCTGCCCTATACGGATACGGTGGATGAATCTTTTTCTTCCTGTACGGATGCGGCAATCATGAGTCATGTGGTACCTACGGTTCATTATCATGGAAGCGGCCGGCTGGCGGGGACACCAGGACATCACTGGAATATTACCAGCACCTCCGGAATGAGCATCGGCGAAAAGGGGGGGATATATGCTTACAGCGTACTGGCGCAGGGCGCATATAATGTACTTACGCATCCGGAGGTGACAAAGGAATTCTGGGATTATCAGAAATCTTTAAATATCCCGCCGTATGAATTTTTTGAAACAATCAATTAAAGGACGCATAAAAAGTGAAAGCAGAAGACAAAATTGAAATATTTGAAAAGAAACCCATCTCTTCGGCGGTCATTAAGCTGGCGGTTCCCACGGTGATCAGTTCCCTGGTAACCGTGATTTACAGTCTTGTAGATACCTATTTTGTAGGTTTTATGAATGATCCGATCGAAACAGCTGCTGTGACTCTGGCAGCGCCGGTATTGCTGGCGTTTAACGCGGTCAACAATCTTTTCGGGGTAGGCGCTTCCAGCCTGATCAGCCGGTCGATGGGGTTAAAGGATTATGATAAAGTAAAAAAAGCATCTGCCTTCGGATTTTACTGTGCGCTGATTGCCAGTATTTTGTTCTCACTGGCGTGCTTTTTCTTTCGAACCGGTCTCCTGCAGTTGCTGGGAGCCGACAGCAGTACGGAAGGAACGACATGGGGATATATGCTCTGGGCAGTGTGCCTGGGAGCGCCGCCGTCCATTCTGTCTGTAGTGATGGCATATATCATCCGGTCTGAGGGTTCTTCCTTGCATGCCAGTATCGGAACGATGAGCGGATGCATACTGAATATGGTTCTGGATCCTGTTTTTATTTTAGGATTCCACATGGGGGCGGCGGGCGCGGGAATCGCTACGATGATCTCAAATTATGTGGCGTGTGTTTATTTTCTGATCTTTATGTTTGTACGAAGAAAAAACACGTTCCTGAGTATTCATCCGAAGGATTTTCAGTTTACGCTTCCTATGGTGAAAGATGTGTGTATGGTAGGGATTCCCGCCGCGATTCAGAACTTGTTGAATGTGACCGGCATGACAATTCTGAATAATTTTGCGGCGCCTTATGGGGCAGATGCGGTATCCGCAATTGGAATTTCTCATAAAATCGCTATGGTACCTCTGAATACAGCACTGGGGTTCTCGACCGGTGTGATGCCACTGATTGGGTATAATTATTCCAATAAAAATTACCGGCGGATGAAAGAGAGTATTACGTATTCGTTTAAGCTGATGCTGCCGATCATGGTTTTAATATCGGTACTGCTGTTTGTTTTTTCCACGCCAGTTGTGCATCTGTTTATGGAAGACGAATCGGTTGTGGCATATGCTTCCACCTTTTTGAAGGAGGCATGTATTGGCCTTCCACTGTTTCTGGTGGATTTCATGGCGGTACAGGTGTATCAGGCACTGGGAAAAGGACAATATGCATTTGCGTTTGCGATTACCAGAAAAATCATTCTGGAAATACCCGCAATTATCCTATTGAATCGGATTTTCCCACTGTATGGTATTGCATTCGCGCAGAGCTTTTCGGAAATATGTCTGGGATGTGTGGGGATTGTCTGTCTGTGCAGGCTGTTTCGTAAATACAAGGACTAAAAATGGAGCAGGCGATGGAAGATCGTCTGCTTCGTTTACATTTTTATATCTTTACAAATGCCCTGGAAACGTTTTATGATAGAAAAATCAAAGCGATAAAAGTTATAAAGGTTGAGGAGGGCAGCCCATGACATTTATTCAACTGAAGTATTTTTGCGAAGTATGCAGGTGGAAAAGCATCAACAAGGCGGCGGAGCAGTTGTTTGTCACACAGCCGGCGGTATCCAACGCGATAAAAAAACTGGAAGAGGAATTGTCGACATCGCTGTTTATGAGAAATAATAACAGAATGCTCCTGACAGACGCGGGAAGATACCTTTACGATTCCGCAGTTAAGATATTACATGAGATGGACGCGCTGGAAGAAAAGATGCTGCGGGATTACGCGAATCAGTCTTCCTGCAATGAGATCAAAATTGGTCTTCCGCCTGCGTTCGCGAGCTGGTGCATTGATCTGCTGGATGAGCCGATCAGGAAACTGAACCGGAAATATGATGAGAAAATCCGGGTCGCTCTGCTGGAGATTCATTCAGACTATCTGGAAGATGCTTTTCTGGATCAGAAGGTGGACCTGCTGATCTGCTCTGTAGATGGAAAGGTTCCGGAATACCTGGGGAAAAGGACCATTTATAAGACGAGCATAAAGGCATGTATGGGAATACAGAATCCACTTGCCAGCCGGGATGTGATTCGAATGGAGGATCTGGCAGGCTATCCGTTGATCTATTCTGACCGTCTGGAAGGGAGCTTTATCCGCCATATAACACAGATGGCTAATGAAGCTGGAGTGAGACTGAACTTTCAGTATTATTTTAAACGAGGAGAAGCGATCAGGAGCCTTCTGAGCCGCACAAATGCAGTAGTCTTTGCCAGACCGGAACTGTCCAATATAGAAGGCCCTGAGTTTGTATCAAAGCCGATGGAAAAAACCATAGAGAGTGAGCTGGATATTCTCTATGACAACCGATATGCGATGCGTAAGGAGGTCGTTTCCCTGATTGAATTCATCTTTTCCTCAGAAAAGGTGCGGGAATTAAAATGATTTTTTGTAACAGTTCTGAATAGTTACAATTTTTTATATAAACGGATTTTTGATAGATTTTTCTTAGTGGACATCTGATGCCCAAAACGATTATGATAAGGACAGCAGAGGGGGCGACGATTGCATGATAGTGCAAAGAGGCACAGGCAATCGTCGTTTTTATGCGCAGGGCTGTACTACAATTACAAGGGAGGTGGGTGAGTGAAAAAGCTTAAGGCAGATGAATTTTACCGGTATCATATGCTGTCTGATTTAAAAATATCGCCGGAAGGAACAGGAACGGCGTTCCTGGTATCGCAGGTGGCAGATGATAAGAAATATCGAACAGAGCTTCTGGTCCTTCAGGAAGGAGAAACCCGCTGTATGGCAAGTGAGGTGGCTGCTTATTGCTGGAAGGATGAAACTGCCGTACTTTACAGTGTGAAAACGGAGGAAGATAACGGGAAGAAGGGGGCACGTCTCTGGGAGATTTACGAGAAAGGCATGGATGGGGAGGCCAGAATATTTGCCCGGCTTCCGGTTCCTGTATCTGATCTGCAGAAAATAGCGGAAAATGTGATTCTGTTTTCCTCATCGATTGATGTAAACTGTCCGGATTACGATAAGCTGGAGGAAAGCGAGAAGGAGGAGTATCACAGGAAAAAAGAGGAGGAAGCGGACTATATTATTCTGGATGAGCTTCCATTTATGAAGAATGGAAAGCATTTTACGAACGGTGTTCGGAACGCACTGTTTTTATATACTGCGGATGACGGATGTCTGAAACGGATCACCGGTTCCACGTATGATGTGGAAGAGTTTTCTGTGACCGGAGACTATGTGGTATATCGGGGCAGCGCTTATATCCGAAAATCCAATTGTAATGGTTCGGTGATGAGCTACAACATAAAAACGGGTGAGACAACCTGCCTGATGGAAGAGGGCAGATACAGGTGCTGGCTTCTGAACAGCTGGAATGGGATGCCCATGGTAAAAATTAATGCGGCCGATCATCCCATGGGATGCGGAAGCACGGGATATTTTTATTCCCTGGATCCGGAATCCGGGAAACTCTCTCAGATCAGCGAATTCGAATGCAACAGGAATTCGACGGTCAGCAGTGACTGCAGGCTAAGTGGAGGGAAGACGGTCTGTGCGGTGTCTGACGCTACTTATTTTGTGACAACCAGAGGCTGTGACGGAATCCTGAAGAAAATAGACGCAAATGGAACCGTAACATCTGTCATAGAAAAAGAAGGCTCTCTGGATTTTTTTGATGTATGCGAAAAAACAGGAACGATTCACGCTGTATGTATGTACGAAAATCATTTGCAGGAGGTCTATGAAATCGATGAAGCAGAAGGCATTGCCAGGCAGCTGACGCATATCAACGAGGGGATTCTGGACGACGTATATGTGGCAGACTGCGAGGAATGCCGCTTTTGGTCGTGCGGCCAGGAGCTGGATGGCTTTGTGCTTCGGCCAAAGGATTTTGATCCGGAGAAACGGTACCCAGCAATCCTGGAAATTCACGGAGGACCAAAGGTGGCTTATGGCAAGGTCTTCTTTCATGAGATGCAGTATCTGGCGAATGAAGGATATTTTGTCTTTTTCTGCAATCCGACCGGATCCGATGGCAGAGGATTTGAGTTTGCCCATATTCATGGGAAGTGGGGAACCGTGGATTATCAGAATCTTATGGATTTTACCGATCAGGTGCTGAAGAAGTATCCGCAGATTGACCAGGACCGGCTGGGGGTTACGGGTGGTTCCTACGGCGGCTTTATGACCAACTGGGTGATTGGGCATACAGACCGGTTTGCGGCGGCGGTATCCCAGCGTTCCATCGCAAATCAGGTAACGTCTTACGGGGTATCGGATATTGGCTTTTTCTGCACCTGGGAGGAAGCCGGGGGAACAATGTATGATGCCTTTGAGCAGGTATGGGAAAGCTCTCCTCTGAAGCATTTGAAAAAGGTCTCAACGCCGACCCTGTTTCTGCATTCCGATCAGGATCACCGGTGCTCGGTTGAGGAGGGAATGCAGATGTTCAGCGCATTATGTGAGGCGGATGTTCCGACAAAACTGTTTATTTTTAAGGGAGAGAATCACGAATTGTCCAGAGGAGGACAGCCGGCGCACCGGGTAAGAAGACTGACAGAACTGTTGTCCTGGATGAACCGGTATTTATAGTGAACGACAAAATTCTTTTGTCATTCACTATAAATGATGCACACAGACGCGCGAGGAATGGCTGCTTGGGCAGCCTCGCGTCTGGCGCAAAGTAAAACGACTTACGTCGTTTACTATAAAAGAGGAACCATCGCAGCTGTGAATGTGACCCTACAGTTAAAAACCATTCATGTGCAATGAGGAGGAAGATGCAATGGAAAAGATACAAATCAATGATATTCTGGACTATTCTTTCGTATCGGATGCACGCTTTTCGCCGGACGGAAGGAAGATCGCCTTTCTTGTGAAAAACAGTGCTGCCGATCAGATGAGCTATGACAGCGCATTGTGGATCCTGGAGGATGGAAAAGAGAAAAAGGTTTCCGGAGACTATCCGGTGGGAGAGTATTTCTGGCGCGATTCGCAGACCATCTGGTTTACCAGCGTGTATGATGCGGAAGACAAAGAAAAAAAGGAGGCGGGTATCACTTTTACTTCCATCTACCGTCTGCATACGGTGATGGAAAAGGTGGAGAAAGTGTATATGCTTCCGGTGAAGGCAACCTCTTTCGAGCGCTATGATGAGAGCCATATAGTGATACACGCGATGATAGATGCGCTTCACCCGGATTATCATCAGATGCCGGAGGAGGAGAGAGCGCAGATTGGAAAAGAAAAGAAGGCAGAGGAAGACTATCTTGTCGTGGACGAGACACCCTTTTATTACAATGCCACCGGATATACAAATAAACTGCGCAGGGGTCTTTTTTTCTGGGATTTAGAGACGGGGGAGCTTGACCGCATCACACCGCCCCTAATGGATACCTATCAGACGACTATCCATCAGGGAAAGGTTGCATATATCGGATTTAACTTTACCCATAAATGGGAATCCTGGCACGATGTATTTCTGTATGATCCGCTGACCGGGGAGACGGTCTGCGTTTATGACAGGAAGGATCATCGATTCTGGGCTATGTTCAGTCTGGGTGGAAAGCTGTATGTGAGAGCAGCGATAATGGGGCATCCGGAGAGCTATTCCTGTCCGGGAGAGGTATATGAGCTGGATGTGGAGCATCGAGAATTAAAGCTGTTTTCGAATGTGGAGAGCTCCATGGCGAATATGGTTACGTCAGACGCCCGTTTGGGCGGAGGGAAAACCCGCAAAAATTACAATGGTCTGTATTATTATCTGGAAACTGTCGTAGACGACAGCGTGATCAGTGCGTATGCGCCTGACGGATCCTACCATACGATATTTTCCAAAACCGGAACGGTGGATTGCTTTGATATTGATGAGAATTCGGGCAGAATGATCGGCGTCGGCATGTTTGATAACAAGCTGGCAGAGGTATATGAGCTGAATCCGGCGGATGGTACCTGTACGCAGCTTTCACACATTGCGGAAAAAGCTCTGAGCGGAAAATATGTGGCGGACTATCATCCGGTTACAGCGATTTCCGGGGAAGATGAGGTGTACGGATATGTGCTTCTTCCGGAGAATTTTGACCCTGAGAAAACATATCCGGCGGTCCTGGAGATCCATGGAGGTCCCAAGGGTGCTTACGGCCAGATTTTCCATCATGAAATGCAAATGTATGCTGGTGCCGGCTACATTGTATTTTTCTGCAATCCAACTGGTTCCGACGGACGCGGCCATCATTACGCACAGATTTTCCACCGCCTTGGAGAGAAGGATTATCAGGATATTATGGCTTTTACGGATGAGGTGCTCAGAAAATATCCGCAGATTGATCCCGCGCGGGTCGGGGTATCCGGCGGCTCCTATGGCGGCTTTATGACCAACTGGATCATTGGCCATACAGATCGGTTTGCGTGTGCGGTTTCGCAGAGGTCCATTTCAAACTGGATCAGCTTCGCCGGGACATCGGATATCGGATATTCTGCCAGATACCAGACGGGAGCGAGAGGGGCAAGCTTTTATGATGAGGCTGAGCGGTATTGGAGCCGTTCCCCGATTGCATATGCCTGCCATGTCGTGACGCCTACCCTGTTTATCCATTCAGATGAGGACTATCGCTGTCCTCTGGAGCAGGGAATGCAGATGTTTACCGCATTGGCGGACAAAGGGGTAGAAACCAGAATGTGTATTTTTAAAGGGGAAAACCATGAGCTCTCCCGTGCCGGAAAGCCAAAGCACCGGATTCGAAGACTGACGGAAATGAAAAACTGGATGGACAGTCATCTGATGAAATAAGAAGGGAGAAAAAAATGAACAGACCTTACACCATCTGCTATTTGAATTGCAGCGCTGACGGACACATTGACGGAGAATTTATGCGTTCGGAGGAATTTCAGGTTCCTACGGGAATCTATCGTCAGCGATGGCTGGATATGGACGTGGACTGTACGGTTTACGGGGCAGTTACCATGGCTCAGTTTTCCGGCGGTTGGCTGAAAGACGGGGAACCGCTTCCGAAAGCGACAGAAACCTATGCCAGAACGGACTATATCGCGCCCTGTGACGCAAAAAAATATTATCTGGCGATCAATACCAGAGGAACGCTGGCCTATGATTCCGCGATTATAGATAAGAAGGGGAGAGGCAGGCACGGAGTGATCCATGTTCTGACGGAAAGCGTTTCGGATGATTACCTTTCTTATCTGCGAAGCAAGGGGATTTCCTATATTTTCTGCGGCAGGGAAACCCTGGATCCGGTGATGATGATGGAGAAAGCCTATTCCCTGTTTGGCATTCGCAAGGCGATTATTTCCGGCGGCGCTTACGCAGACTGGACTTTGCTGTCCCAGGGATTGATTGATGAAGTGATTACGATGCTGAATCCTGTGGTGGACGGAAATCCGGCTGCACATTCGGTTTTTCTTCGCTCGGAGGATATGCCGGCCGCGACCGTTGGCTTTACACTGGTGGGAGCAGAAGTGACAGAGGGCAATGGATTATTTGTGACATGGAAGCCGAAAAACACGCGACCGAATGTTTGAGCAATACCTGGTTTCATAAAAGGAGGACAAAAAGAAAATGAAGAAAGTAGGAGTGGTACATACATCGTCGAATAATGCGGAAAAGCTGCTGGAGATTGCAGCGTATCGCTACCCGGATGTAAAGGTGATTAATTTTACGGATGAGGCGCTCTGGGAGCATGTACTGGATGCAAAGGGGCAGATGACGGATCGGTGTCATGAGATCCTGGCACAGGATTTTAACCGCCTTGCGGAAGCCGGCTGTGAGGCAGTCGGTCTTCTGTGTTCTCTTGTAAAGGGCGGAATTGAGACAGTAAGACCGCAGGTTCCTGTTCCGGTGATTGTCTACGATGACGCGGCTGTGGAGCGGGCAATCGAGGTAACGCCGGATGGCGGGAGGATCGCGGTGATTGCGATGAAGAAAACGCCGCTTCCCCTGGCAGCAGATGCTGCCGGGAGTGCGGCCCAAAGAGCCGGTAAGACAATCTGGGTGGATCAGATTGTTGTGGAGAGCGCAGCGGAATGTCTGAGAGAGACAAAGAATCAGGCGCTGGCGGATGAATATTTTATACGGTATCTGAGAGAGCATCAGGATTCCTATTCTGCGTATGTGGTTCCGCAGGTGCCTCTCTCCCGGATCATGCCGATGGTGCGGGATATGAAGACACCGGTCTTTGACAGTATGGAATCTCTGCTGGATGGGCTTGTAAACAGAGCCTGGGATGGGTTTTGAGGCTTCTTATGTGAAAACCGGGAGTTTATAACTTTTTTTAAGGGTTTACTTCTTTAATAAGTTTTATTGACTGGACTGAGGTAAAGTATCACAGTATAATAGAAAACAGAAGGGACAGTTGCGAGGAGGCAATTTCAGAACCGTAGCTGTCTTTTTCTATGCACAGGACGCACAGGAGGAATACCGCCTGTCCGAAAAATCCATTGATTGAGAGGAGAACTGAGGATGAAAAAAATATCAAGAAAAGAGTTTCTGCGTGGAACAGCGGCTGGGGCAGTGCTCGGAGCATTGTCAGGCTTATCAGGCGGAATGGCCGTGCAGGCTGAGGAGACGGCTGGAGAAAAAAGCTTTGTGTTTGGTGTTTCATCGACCTGGAATACCTGGCTGAGTGTGAATGATACAGTGACGCAGAACCAGATGATTCATATGATGCTGTTTGAACCGCTGATTACCTACGGGGATGCAGTTTACTATCGCGCCTGTGAGTCAATCGATTACTCTGAGGACTATAAAATCTGGACGATGCACCTGAATGAGAATATTACCTGGTCAGACGGCGAGCCGACGACGGCGGATGATTATGTGTTCTCCTGGAATTTCCTGACGGATCCGGAATTTGGGGTATACACTTATACCTATTATTTTAATCTTCTGGAGGGAACAGAGGATAGCGGCCTGCGCGCGGAAGGGAGCGAGCTTGGCGTTTATAAAATTGACGACTATACGTTGGAACTTCACTGGAAGGAAGCTACTTCTCTGAGTGATCTGACGACAAACAATATGCTGTGGTCTGTTTATCCGAAGCACATTCTGGGGGATCTTCCGGTTGCGGAGATTATGGATGATCCTTACTGGAGCGCGCCGATCGGGAACGGCGCCTGTGTATTTGAGTCGGAGCCGGTGATTGGCCAGGAACTGGTTCTGCGGGCACGCGATGACTATTATATGGAGCTTGACTTTGACAAGGTGACCTATCTGGTGGTAGATACGACCAATGCAGCCAACGCTCTGCTGAAT
Source organism: Lachnospiraceae bacterium (assembly GCA_021200475.1). Classification (GTDB taxonomy): domain Bacteria; phylum Bacillota; class Clostridia; order Lachnospirales; family Lachnospiraceae; genus Choladousia. The sequence continues at coordinate 6,736 of JAJQGP010000048.1, read as the reverse complement.
GGTGACATTGATACCTTCTATCCGGAGTTGAGTACGGATGTCCGCAAGGAACTGGACGGACAGAACGGGATCAGCTTTTACTTGGATGAAGGAACCCGGACCATTTATTCTCTGGCAATTAACAATGAGCGGTACTCGAAGCCGGTTCGTCAGGCACTGACAATGCTGATTGACAAATCGATTATCGCGCAGGCCGCAGCAGGTGAGGAAGGCGTCCCGCAGGGCGATCCATACCTGATTTATCAGGATTATTATCAGGAATATACAGATGTTGTGGATGTAGATGCCGCGAAGGCGATTCTGGATGAAGAAGGGTTTGACTATTCCAGGCCGCTGACACTGGCCTGCGGAGAAGCCAGGACGAACTGGGCAATGATTATTCAGCAGAACCTGGCAGCGGCGGGGATTACGGTGGAGATTACGACAGGGGACGCCTCTACCATATTCTCAGCACAGGCGAACGGTGAGGTTGACGCGGTTATGATGGGAAATAATGAAAGATTTGATCCGTCGTCTCATTACGATAAGTTTTCTCCGGGAACAGGCACTTATACCCATAACAACGATGATTATACGATTTACGATCTGGCACGGCAGATTGCCTTTACGGAGGATGAAGACGAAAAATTTGCACTGGCACAGGAGCTGCAGCTGGTTTACTGGGATATCTGCCCATGGATTTTCCTGTTTTCGATTCCTTCCTATATTCCTACAACGGAGAAGCTGGAAATGAAGGGAAGCAGTGTTATGACTCTGCCTTGGGATATTCATGTAACGGCCTGAGGTACGAAAGCAGACTGATATTTATGTGAATGCGGGAAACGCTGTTTCATGTGAGCAAACGCCGGCGGCAGGGAGGATTTTCATCTTTTCCTGCCGCCGTGATTTCCGGAATGGAGAGATTTAACATGCTGAAAAATATCGGAAAGAGGATTTTATTTTCAATTGTAGTTCTTTTTGCGCTGACATTCTTTGTGTTTTTGCTGTCGAATATGATGTCGGGCAATGCGCTGGATGTGGTGCTTCAGGGGGAAGGCACAATTTCGGAGGAAGCCTATCAGGCCTTGCTGCATGAAATGGGGCTGGATTTGCCAATTCCGGTCAGATACTGGAACTGGCTGGTGAATTTCCTGCACGGGGATATGGGGACCTCAACTGTGAACGGCCAGCCGGTCTGGTCTATATTAAAAGAGCGGATAGGGCCGACCCTGATTCTCACCGGTTCGTCTCTGCTCATTGCGCTGCTGATCAGTATTCCTCTTGGAATTATGTCTGCCTACAAGCCGTATTCGTTTTGGGATAATTTTGCTTCTGCGCTTGCGTTTGTCGGTTCTTCCATGCCGGGATTTATGATTTGCCTGTTTGGCATTTATATTTTTTCTGTGAAGCTTGGCTGGTTCCCTACCAGCGGGATGTATTATTCGAATCAGCCGCATACGATCCGGGCGCTGTTGGAGCACCTGGCGCTGCCGGCGATTCTCTGCGGCCTGCAGATGACGGGAAGCCTGATTAAGCAGACCAGGAGCGCGGTGCTGGAAGTGATGAATGAAGATTATATCAAGACCGCGCGCTCCAAAGGCTTAAGCGAATTTGCGGTTGTCATCCGACATGTGTTCCGAAACGCGCTGATTCCGATCATTACCACGATCAGTCTCTCGATCCCCTGGCTGGTTGGAGGTGCGGTGATTGTGGAGAAGATTTTCAGCTGGCCGGGCATGGGTTCACTGATTATATCAAGCATCAACAGCCGGGATTATAACCCGATTATGGGAGCAACGGTGATCATCTGCACAACAGTTATGATTTGCAATATTTTACTGGATATTCTCTATACGATTATCGATCCAAGGCTTGCAAAGGAGAAATGAGTATGAAGCGCAGTGGAATAAAAACGTTTTTTAAAAAATTTATCCATCATAAAGCGGCTGCGGTGGCGCTGGTTCTTTTCTTCCTGGAATTAGCTGCTATTCTGATTTTGCCGGGCGCCCTGCATCTGGATGCAGTCACGTCAGATTTCCTGAATATGGCCAAAGGACCGTCCGCGGAACATATCTGGGGTACAGACGAGATTGGGCGTGATATCTTTGCCAGAGTGCTTTATGGCGGCAGGATCTCTCTGATCGTCGGTATCTGTTCGACCGCGTTAAGCATTGCCATTGGCCTGCCGCTGGGTGTGGTTGCCGGGTACTATCAGGGAGCGGTCGGCAATTTCATTATGCGGCTGGCGGATATGTTTATGTCTTTTCCGTCGATGGTGTTATCTCTGGTACTGGTGACAGTACTGGAACCATCCATGTGGACGGTGATTTTTGCAATTGGATTTCTTGGATGGACGAGACCCTGCAAATTACTGTATGGAAGTGTCATGGCGACTAAGGGCAGAGAATATGTGGAGGTGGCAGTCACGCTTGGTTACAGCAACAGAAAAATTCTGATGAAATACGTGATTCCAAATTCACTTTCTCCGCTGTGGGTTTCTCTGGCGTTTATGATATCCAGTGCGATCATTACGGAGTCGTCCTTAAACTTTCTGGGAGCCGGGATTCAGCCGCCGCAGTCCTCCTGGGGCAATCTGATTTATGCCGCACAGCAGTTTGATGTGTTAACTACGAAGGTATGGATGTGGATTCCGGCATGTATTGTATTGCTGATTACTGTCGTTTGTATCAACCTGATCGGGGAAGGAATCCGGGATGCGCTTGACCCGAAGATGAGACGTTAAAGGAGTTGCCCTATGAGTGAGACCCTGTTGGAAGTAAAAGATTTGCAGGTGGATTTCCTGATTGGAAAAAAGACAATGACCGCGGTTCATGATATCAGTTTTCAGATTGAAAAAGGCAGAACCCTGGCAATTGTAGGCGAGAGCGGCTGCGGGAAAAGTGTGACAGCTACTTCGATTATGCGGCTGCTGCCCAGAGAAACGAGCAGAATTGCAAACGGAGAGATTTTATTAGAAGGTACGGATCTGGTGAAAATGAGCGAGAAGGAGATTAGGAAAATCCGTGGAAACCGGATCGCCATGATCTTTCAGGATCCCATGACCGCACTGAATCCCGTATATACCATCGGAAAACAAATGATAGAGATGTGTCGGGTACACAATAAAATATCGAAGGCGGAAGCATATAAAAAATGTGTGCAGATGCTGGAAATCGTAGGAATTCCGCTTCCGGAGCAGAGAATGAATGAGTATCCCTATCAGATGTCGGGAGGTATGCGGCAGCGCATCATGATTGCGATGGCTTTGTCCTGTGACGCTCAGCTGTTGATTGCGGACGAACCGACGACCGCGCTGGATGTGACGATTCAGGCGCAGGTGCTGGATCAGATGCGGAAAGTGAAAAAGGAGTTTCATACGGCGATTCTTCTGATCACGCATGATATGGGTGTTGTGGCGGAGATGGCGGATGATGTCCTGGTTATGTATGCCGGTGAGATTGTGGAGTATGGTACCGTGGAGGATATTTTTGAGCATCCGACTCACCCTTACACGACCGGTCTGTTAAAATCGATTCCACGCCTGGATTCGGATGACAGGGAAGAGTTGTTTACGATTGATGGTGTTGTTCCTGCCTTAAGTGAATTTGGAGTCGGCTGTCGTTTTGCGAACAGGTGCCACTGTGTGTCGGAAAACTGTAAAACAGCCGGGATTGAATATCAGAATCTGGGCGGAAAACATATCTGCCGGTGCAATCTGCCAGTCGATTAAGGAGCGGGACTATGGGAGAACAGAAAATACTTTTAGAGACAAAAAAATTAAAAAAATACTATCAGGTCAACAGCGCTCTTCAGTCTAAAAAGAAGAAATATCTGAAAGCAGTTGACGGGGTTGACCTTGTGGTACATCAGGGGGAAGTAGTCGGACTTGTCGGAGAAAGCGGGTGTGGAAAATCAACTCTGGGGAAAACGGTTCTGAAGGTGCACTCGGTGACAGAGGGAGAGATCATCTATCAAGGAGAACACATTGAAGATTACAACCTGGCAAAAATGCGCCCCCTGCGTCGCGATATGCAGATGATTTTCCAGGATCCGTATGCGGCGCTAAACCCGCGTATGACGGTTTTTGCTTCGGCCAGAGAACCTCTTACCATTCAGGATATGGGACTGACTGAGGAGCAGAAGGAGGAACGGACAAAAGCAATCTTAAGCAAAGTGGGAGTGACAGAACAGCATTTTGAAAAATATCCGCATGAATTGTCTGGCGGGCAGAGACAACGTGTGGTAATTGCGCGTGCTATGATTACAAATCCCAAATTTGTTGTCTGTGATGAACCAGTCTCCGCTCTGGATGTTTCTGTGCGTGCACAGGTGCTGAATCTGATGAGGCGTCTGCAGAGAGAGACCGGGGTTTCTTATCTGTTTATCTCTCATGATTTAAGCGTGGTAAAGTATATCTGTGATACGATCTATGTGATGTATCTGGGGAAGGTTGTTGAAAAATCCTCAAAGAAGGAGCTCTTTGAGAATCCAAGCCATCCCTACACGCAGGCATTGATTTCCGCCATACCGATCCCGGATCTTTATACCGACAGGGAGAGAATTATCTTAAGCGGTGATATACCGAGTCCGGTGAATCCGCCCATGGGCTGTCCTTTTCATACCAGATGCAAATATGCGACAGAACGATGCATGGAATCAGTCCCGGAGCTGCGGGATATGGGCGGCGGCCACTGTGTGGCCTGTCACAGAATCGGAGAATTTTAAAGGGGAAAACGGTTATGGAAAAATATGTAATCACAATAGCCAGAGGGTTTGGCAGCGGAGGAAAGACCATTGCGATGAAGCTGGCGGAAACCCTGGGGATTAACTGCTATGAGCATCGCATCGAAATGCTGGCTTCTCAGTATTCCGGAGAAGAGGAAAACCGGTTTTTTGAAACCTTTTCCAATGCCTCTATGGTGAATACTCTGGGTAGAATTCCGATTACCAGAGCAGTGATACCGGTGATTTCCAGATTTTCCGGCGATAAAAAGATGTATGAAATCCAGTCCCAGATTATTCATAAGGTGGCGGATGAGGAATCCTGTGTGATTGTCGGAAAATGTGCGGATTATGTGTTGCGGGACAGAGAAAATGTGATCCGTATTTATTCTGATGCGCCAAGGGAGTACTGTATTTCCCGGGTGATGCAGCGTATTCCGGGAATCACTTCGTCAGAGGCCAACAAATTAATCGCAAAGACAGACCGGTATCGCTCGGATTATTATAAATTTTACACAGGAAGAGACTGGCGTGATATGACAAATTTTGATTTGACGATTAATACACAGAAGATGGGGATTGATGCGGCGATTCACCTGATTGAGAAGTATCTGGAGGAGAAACATATTTTATAAGTTACCGTTCAGAATAGCACCGAAAGGAAAAGACAGGTGCTGCACAGAAACGAACAAAACGGAGGGTAGGAGAGAAACAAAATGATCCTGTTAAAAAACTGCCGTCTGATTCCGGAACTGACAGAGGGTACGGAACTGACAATAGCGGATGTTGCAATCGAAGGGGAATATATCAAAGCAATCGAGCCGGCTGGCTCATTTTCAGAAGAAGCCGATACGGTAATTGATCTCAGGGGAAAAACACTGATGCCGGGACTGATTGATATGCATACGCATTTACGCCTGTATTCCGGTACAGAGATGTCCGATCCCCTGAAACCCTGTGAGGTGACGCTGGATGAACTGGAATTTGCACAGTATTATCTCGAGAATGGTTATACGACAGTTCGTGATGTGGGAGACAACATTCAGAATCCGGCAATCGCGATTCGCAATTTTATAAAAAAAGGACGTTTGATCGGACCGCGTATTTTTTGTTCGGGACCGACTTTGACGCCGACGGAGTTTGGCGCCGACGCAGCCTGGAGTGTGCCGAACCATTATGATGTAGACAGTCCGATGGAAATGCGAAAATATGTTCGCTATAATCTTCAGAAGGGTTCGGATTTTATCAAATTATATGGAAGCGGCTCTATGATGCATAAGGACGGGCAGCCGGGAGCATTAATCATGGAACCGGATGAAATGGAAGAGGCCGTGAAAATGGCTGAAAGAAAGCATACGTATTGTGCGATTCACATGCATGGCACGGAAGGATGTGACATTGCGGCACATGTGGGCGTCAGAACGATTGAGCATGCCAGCTATATCAGTGAAGAGACGCTGAGATATCTGGAGACGCTTAAGGGAGAAGGTCATGGAATTGTTCCGACCGTCTCGGTGCTGATTGATGAGTCGTGGGGAGGAAAAGCTCCACAGGATGTCTTCGATCGGGTGATCGACTGCCTTTCAAAGGCTGTAAACTACGATATCCTGATCGGCTGGGGGACGGATACCAGTCTGATGTTCCAGAGATCTGATCCGTATGCGGAATTCCGCCTTCGAAAAGAAAATCTTCATTTCAGTAATCTGGAAATATTGAAACAGGTCACGATCAACAGTGCGACTCTGATGATGCAGGACGCAAAGATGGGGACTGTGAAGGTTGGAAAATATGCGGATCTGATTGTAATTGATGGGAAGCCGGATGAAGATATCACCGCGATGTATCAGAGGCCAGAGCACGTCATAAAGGGCGGGGCTGTGATACGGTAACCCGTATAGCTGTAATAATAAACGGACAAAAATGAAAGACCACTTTTGCAGCATTTTTCATGTTGTGAAGGAGGCTCTTTCATTTTTTTTCCGTTAGCGTAAAATTTTTGTAGGAAAAAGTAAAAAGGGAACACCAGTTTGTGTTA
>JAJQGP010000007.1 GCA_021200475.1 Lachnospiraceae bacterium | reverse complement strand
CGTGCCACCCGCGTGATTTCGTGAACCGGACGCTCCCAGTAAAAACCGCTTTTCGAGACAATCACCGGAATCATTTTGGAGGGAAACAGCGTTCCGAGCACATTTTTAAACTGCCTGTTCTTCGCGGCTTCAAATTCACGCAGAATACGCGCGTCCAGCTGCTCCTCGGAGAGCGCCGGTTTCAGATCAAGGATCAGAGAAAGCGGATGCTCCTGCAGGCGCTTCTGAATCAGGCAGCTGGCTGTGAGAATCAGCGGTCCGGTCACCCCGTAATGGGTAAACATCATCTCGCCGAATTCCCGATACAGTTCTTTTTTTCCGTCATAGACAGCGGCCATAACGTTTCGCAGAGACAATCCCTGCATCTGCTGCGCTTCTGTCCCGTCTGTCTCAATTGGAACCAGGGAAGGGGAAAGCGCACTCACCTGATGCCCGCTCTCTCGGGCAAAACGATAGCCGTCCCCGGTCGATCCGGTCGTCTGGTAAGAAAGTCCTCCGGTCGCGACAATCACCGCGTCAGCCATTTCCTGTCTTCCGGATGTCAGGAGAATCCCCCGTACGCAGGCCTTTCCTTCCTCATCCTGGTCAAGAAGCAGACGTTTTACTTCCTGATTCAGATAGATCTTCACACCGGATTTTTTCAATTTTCCTGCCAGTACCGCAATCACATCCGAAGAATGATCCGATTCCGGAAAGACTCTGCGGCCGCGCTCCGTTTTCGTTGGCATTCCTGCTTCCTCAAAAAAGCGGATCGTACTCTGGCTGTCAAAACCATAAAAAGCGCTGTAGAGGAACTTCCGGTTTACACAAACCGCCTGTAAAAGCTCCTCCACACCGCAGTTATTGGTCAGGTTACACCGTCCTTTTCCGGTGATGTAAATCTTCTTCCCAAGCTTTTCATTTTTCTCATAGAGACGAACCTCATGCCCGCCCTGCGCGGCGGCCACGGCAGCCATCATTCCTGCCGCGCCGCCGCCAATCACGATAACCGAACTCACTTTTCTCTGTCTCCTGTATTCCCTTTCACGTCATTCCGCTCCATCCTCTATTGTGGCCTCCACTCGCCATCACACACGTCAGAATCATCCTCTTCCCTATCCGGCTTTTTTGATTTTCCTGCCGTCAGCGTGCCCGATGCGCTCTGTGATGTGTCTGCACGATACAGCGCATCGCCGCACTGCAATTCAAACCAGAATGTCACGCCATCTTCACGGTTTTCCACACCATATTTCTGGTGGAACGAATCCATAATCGCCTTTACAATCGATAATCCGACGCCGCTTCCGCCATATTCACGCGTCCTCGCCTTATCGACCTTGTAAAACTTATCCCAGATCTGCCCGATATCTGCCTCGGGGATTTGCTCACCGGTGTTAAATACTGTGACGTGAACCTTTTGTTCTTCCAGCGTATCTCCCCCGCAGACCTCCGCGGTAACTTCTATTTTCCCTGCACCGCTCACATGATTCAATGCGTTGCTCACATAATTATTCACAACCTCTTCCACTTTGAACTCATCCCCCCAGGCAAAGAGCGATTCCTCACCAGAATAAGTAATCTGCGCGTTCTTCTGCTGTGCAAGGATACTGACTGCCTGCAGTTTATTCCGGATCAGGAGCGCCAGGTCAAAGCGTTCCATCACCACCTCATCATTGCCAAACTCCAGCTGGTTCAGCGTCAGCAGCTTTTGCACCAGCGTATTCATCTTGGAAGCCTCATCCATAATCACATCACAGTAAAACTCCCGGCTTTCCGCATCATCATTGATGCACTCCTGCAGTCCTTCCGCGTATCCCTGAATCAGCGCAATGGGCGTCTTCAGCTCATGCGACACGTTCGAGAGAAATTCCTTGCGCATATCGTCAATCTGTTCTTTTTTCGCAATATCACGCTGCAGCTCATTGTTCGCCGTCATCAGCTGCGCATAGGCCTGCTCCAGTTTTTCAGACATTTCATTAAAGCGCTGGCCGAGCTGTCCAATCTCATCTGTACCGCCGCTCGTATATTTCGCATTAAAGTCCAGATCGGCCATGCGCTTCGAGAGCTCCGTCAGCTCATTTAACGGCTGCGTGACGCGTTTTGTCACAACCCACACCAGAATCGCAGTCAGAATCACACCGATGATACAGATATACTTAATAAATTCATTCGAAATCCGAACACTGTCCTGAATTCCCTCTATATTAATGCGCATGATAAAATAGAAGCCTTCATCCAGAATTCCCCACATTTCCAGATAGTTCAGACCAATCTCTGTATCGTATTTCACCTGGATCGTATAACTGTCGTTCGAATCCAGAACTCTGACATTATCCGTATCGACACCGATGCCATATCCGTTCAGCCGGCCTTTCATAATGCTGGCATAAAAGTTTGATTTCGAACCGAGCACTTCATTATAGCTCATATCCGTCACCAGATAGGAAAGTCCATTTTCATTGCATATTTCATCAAGCATCTCTGACGGTTCCCCGCCCAGGTTCCCGACCGAGTCGATGTTTTCATTCAGGATCCGGTATGCCTCGACGAGCACCTCCTGCTTTTTGGTATAATAAAAGCTTTCCAGAAAGAAGGAATTGATGAGGTAATTCGCCAGAAACATCGCTGCCATCAGAACGCCAAATATGACCGTGAGCTGCTTCCTCAAAGAATGCTTCATCTGTTATTCCACCTCAAATTTATAACCCATTCCCCATATTGTGCGGATGTAGTCACCCTTATCTCCCAGCTTGCTGCGCAGCTTCTTTACATGGGTATCAATCGTCCTGGCATCCCCAAAATAATCATAATTCCAGACACTGTTCAGAATCTTCTCTCTGGAAAGAGCGATCCCCTGATTTTCCACAAAATAAGTCAGAAGCTCAAACTCCTTAAAGCTGAGCTCCACATTCTTTCCATCAATGGTAACCTCATGCGCTGCCTTATTGATTTCAATCGCTCCGGCGTGCAGAACATCATCCGCCGAAAACCCGCTCGTCCTGCGCAGGATCGCCTCCACGCGCGCCACCAGAATCTTCGGGGAAAATGGCTTCGAAATGTATTCGTCCACACCCAGTTCAAAGCCCAGAAGCTCATCCCGTTCGTCGCTCTTCGCTGTCAGCATAATAATCGGCACCGTAGAATATGCGCGGATCTCGCGGCAAACCTGCCATCCGTCCATCTTTGGCATCATCACGTCCAGAATCACCAGCGCGATATCCTTCTGCCCAAAAAACACATCAATCGCCTGTGCTCCATCCTCGGCTTCCAGCACATCAAAATCCTTCTTCACCAGAAAATCACGCACCAGCTTACGCATCCTGCTCTCATCATCCACTACAAGGATTTTTAAACGTTCCATAATATTTCTCCTTTCTCCTGTCAGACCGCCTTCCGTACAATTTAAATACCAGTTCAGAACAGCATCGAAATGAAAAGACAGACTGATTGCCAATTTGCAATTGATCGTAACATCAAAATATGACAATCCTGTGACGGTAACTGAAGGAAAAATATGTAAATTCTGTGTTACCGTTTTGGTTAACGGTTTCTTCTAGTATAGCCGTTCCGACAGAGTTTGTAAACAAAAGGTTTCTATCAATTTCTTGTTGTATAAAATGTAAAATGACGGTATACTGTAGTGAACCAGTCGCCGCGGCAAAGCCCGATTTCCGCAGCGTCTGTGAATGCACGCACACGAAAACAGCAGCACAGAACAGGAGACAATCCCTTGCAGGTATGGAATCGCATCTGGAAAAAATTGAATCAGGAGTCCGGATTTGACAATGAACCACAGCGAACCGTTGTGCTCTTGCGCTGCGTCTATCTGGTTCTGCTTATATATTATACGATTTTCTTTGCTCTGATGGGATTTTACAGTCTGGCAGAGGAAGGATTTTTCCGCATATCCTGGATTGCGGTCGCATCTGTTTGTGCTACCGTCTGGCTGCTCTGGCGCTCTTACCGGCAGAGATTTCGCCGAAACCTGATCCTGTTTATTGCCCTGGAAATTCTCTGGCTGATCGGATTTGTTTTCGTCTTTGGCTGGAGCTGCGGGGCACAGCAGATTATGTTTGTGCTGCTGGCTCTGGTTTATTTTTCTTTCTACGATGCGCTTCTCCAGAAAGCGTTATTTACGGTTGGATTATTTCTGCTGCGTTTCACACTTTTTGTTTATCTGCAGAGATTTGGCGCGTTCTCAGAACTGCAGGGCCGGCTGCTGATTATGTTACAGGTCTGGAGCTCTCTTTCTTTCTTCACTCTGATGGGGATTATCTGCGGATTCTTCAGCTCCAACATTGAAACCGCTGATAAGAATCTGGTTCTTTACAACCAATTGCTGCGGGAGCAGGCCTCAACAGACCCGCTGACCGGCATCTGGAACCGGCGCCACATGCTGGATCACCTGGAAAACGATATGGAGCAGCATCCACAGATGCCATTTTCCCTGGGGATGGGGGACATTGACCTCTTCAAACGTGTCAACGATACCTATGGGCATGATTGCGGCGATGCGGTTCTGAAATGGCTGACTGAGCTGCTGCAAAAAGCTTTGGAGGGAAAGGGGCAGCTCTGCCGCTGGGGCGGGGAAGAATTCCTTCTGTACTTTCCTGGTATGAATGGGGATGAAGCGACACATTTTCTCATAGATTTTTTATTGCTGCTCAATAAAGCGCCCTTCCGATGGAAGAGCGCGGAACTTCATATCTCCATGACATTCGGAGTAAGCGAATACGATTTTCGCTCAGAATCCGGTGTAATGATTAAACAGGCCGATGAAAAGCTGTACATAGGCAAAAACAAAGGGCGCAATCAGGTGGTATTCTGAGCGCCCTCGCGGATGGAGCAAAGGCCGCGCTGGTCGAACCCGTCAGATTCTAACAGAAACAGGTCCG
>JAJQGP010000022.1 GCA_021200475.1 Lachnospiraceae bacterium | reverse complement strand
TCGATAAAATCTACGTTTTTCCCAAGTTTAAATTTTCTTCATGAAACAACCCTGTCTGACAAATCCATTCAAAATCATCCGCAATGAGTAAAATGTGATTCATTCAGAAAAATGTATGCCAGGTCATAACACTTTTTCACATCACCCAAGATCCGGCACGGTCGGTACCGCATCTTCCGGAATCGGGCAGGTATAACCCTCGCGGGTGCGTCGCTCAAACTCCGCGCGCGCCTCATCCAAAATTCCCGGATTCTCGTACAGATCGATCGCGGCCGCGGCGAGCACCTTTCCGGCGTGGAGCGCGGCCTTGTGCCCGATCCCGGTCCGGTCGCAGGAAACGTTCTGCCAGCTGTGTCCCGGACAGCCATTCGGCCAGGAAGCCACATGAATCTGCGCCGTCGGCGTCAGCCAGCTCACATCCGCCACATCGGTAGAACCCGGGTTAAAGGCATCCCCCTGGTACAGCGGTGCCAGAAAATCGTTCATGGCGTGCCCGGCCTTTTCCCGCAGTACCCGCACCTCTTCCCGCGCAGCCGCGTCATTTTCTGCCGCTACACCGGGCAGCGCGTCACTGCCAGAGTAAGTCGCCGCCAGTGCATTGGCATACGCATGCTCCTCTTCCGTGTAGGAAGGAACCCCCTGTTCACGAAAGTTCTTATACAATACCCGTTCCAGCGCGAAATTGCTGACGGTATCGGCCAGACCATCGATAAATTTGCGTTCAAACGTCGTATCCGTCATCAACGCAGCTCCCTCAGCGATGCGATCGACTCTTTTCTGCAGCTCCACTGCCTCCGATACGTGGTTCGAGCGCACCATATAAAGCACACTCGCCCTCGGCTGAACCACATTCGGGCTGCAGCCGCCGGCATCGGTGATCGCGTAATGAATCCGCGCCTTGTCGCTCATATGCTCCCGCAAAAACTGTACGCCGATATTCATCAGCTCCACCGCGTCCAGGGCACTGCGCCCCTGCTCCGGCGCACCCGCCGCATGGGAAGCTACGCCGGTGAATTTGTACTGTACCTGAATACAGGAATTGGACGAGCCGGTCGCGACCTCGTTCACATCCTCCGGATGCCAGGTCAGCGCCGCATCCAGCTCTTTCCAGAGACCGTCCCGCGCCATAAATGCTTTCGCCGCGCCGCCCTCCTCACCGGGACAGCCATAAAGCGTCACCATACCGGAATGTCCGGTCTGCTCCAGATAAGCTTTTATACCCAATGCTGCGGCAAACGCGCCCGCACCGAGCAGGTTATGCCCGCAGCCATGACCGCTTCCGCCTGCTGTTAGTTCCTCGCGCGTCAGGGCACCCCCTTTTTGGGAAAGTCCGGAGAGCGCGTCATACTCTGCCAGGATCCCGATATGAGGCTTTCCAAAGCCCCAGGACGCGGCGAAGGCAGTCTCAATTTTGCAGATGCCGCGTTCCACCCGAAAGCCTTCCTTTTCCAGCGTTTCGCAGTATAATGCGGCAGACTTCCACTCCTTTAGTGACAGCTCCGCGTATTCCCAGATGTGATCTGCCACACTGATGATTTCTTCCGTTTTCGCGCCGATGGCCGCAAGCGCAGCCGCTTTTTTTTCATTCATAATCCTCATACCTCTTTCTATTTCCTTCCATGCGCAGAGCGGCGGCTTTTTATGCCGTCCGCTCGCGTTCCCGGTACTGTCCCGGTGTGATGCCATATTTTTTCTTAAAGGAGCGGAAAAAGTTCTCCGGGTTCTTGTAACCAAGTGCGCAGCTGATATCGCACAGACAGGTGTCTGTCTCAGCCAGAAGATGCTCTGCCCTCTGAAAACGAACGCTTGACAGGATATCCTCAAAATTTCTCCCGGTAACCTGCTTAATATAACGCGAACAGTAGCCGACCGAATATCCCATTTCGGCAGCCAGAGCTTTCAGACTGATATTGGCATAATCTGCGGAAATACGCCGGATGATTCCGGCAGCCTCTTCCTGTACGGGAGAATCCGGCAGATAAACCGCCGTGTCCGGGCAGTCACGGAGCAGCATATGCAGAAGGATCTGCAGCATATCAATCATAATTTCTCCAGAATATTTATCCGGCGAATACTGTTCCCTTCCCATAATTTCCGGCAATTCCCGTATCTTCGCATTTTTTCCGACTGTAAACCGCAGGCAGGACGAAAAGCCCTCCTCATACAGACAGGCCGAAAAGAAATCCGCGAGCAGATGACTGTTTTGAAACAGCGGAAGCAGCCAGTCCTCAATCACCTGTTTGGGAAAGGAAAGATAGATCATCCCGCTATCAACCCCCCCCTGCCTGCTCCAAAACAGTAAAACAGGTATCCGGCGGTATCAGACACAGGTCACTCTCCCACATTCCAAATACCTGGTCAGCGACCTCCATTTCGCAGGTCCCCTTTTTCAAATAAAGAATTCCCAGGGAAGGATCCTCGATCTTCCTGTGAACCATCCCCTCTTTGTACATCTCTCCCATATTATCCAACTGTCCCGTCTCCCTGTCATAAAATATCAAATACAATATCGGGTCATCATAAAAAATATCGTCATTTTTTCAAAAAACGCAGGTTCTTCTCCAACCCAATATAGTTAATATTAACAAATGATAGTCCTTTATGTCAAGAGAAACACATGTTATTTTACTGATTTTCATGTAAAATTAGCTGTATTGTAATTGACTACGCTTCCTGCGGTGCTGAAAATTCAGCAGTATCTGTAGCCGATGGGAAGAAGGAATGGAGGATGAGTATGGCGGGAAAGGGAAAGGTCAAACCAAAAAAGCAAAAAATCACAGTAAACCTTTTATGGCGGCAGAGGTATCTTCTGCTGATGTCAGTACCGTTCGTAGTATGGCTGATTATTTTCAAGTATATCCCTCTGTGGGGATGGACGATGGCTTTTCAGGAAGTGAAACCGGCAACCTTCTCTCTTCCAATCTGGCAGCGGACATTCGTAGGATTTGAAAATTTTCTGACGGCATTTAAAGACCGCCTGTTTGCACAGACCATGATCAACACAGTAGGAACTGGTATCCTTGACATCGCGATTGGTACGTTTGCCGCTATTGCGTTTGCCGTCTTACTGAATGAAATGAAATTCCTGAGACTGAAAAAGCTGACGCAGACCATCTCCTATCTGCCGCACTTTGTGTCATGGGTAATCGTAGCCAGCATCGCAAAGAACTTTCTCAATGACGGCGGCGTTCTGGATACCATTTTCGGCACAAACCTTCACCTGATGAGTACGAACTCGCCTCTGATCTGGGTGGTAATCACGCTGATCAACTGTTGGAAGGAAATGGGATGGAATGCAATTATTTACCTATCCTCCATGGCCGGAATCGATCCGGGATTGTATGAGGCCGCGGAGATCGACGGCGCCAACCGTTTCCAGCGGATCTGGCATATCACTCTGCCGGGCATCCGCCCGACGATCGTTGTCCTTCTGATCATGAGCATCGGCAGCGTACTGAACGCCGGTATGGAACGTCAGATGCTTCTGAGCAACGCGATCGTAGAAGATCACACCATGGTACTATCCTGGTTCGCATATAAACGCGGTATCGGGAACAGCAATTACGGCCTTGGTACCGTCATCGGCGTATTCCAGTCTGTAGTAAGCGTTACCCTGCTGCTGATCGCTAATAAAATCGCCGGGATGCTCGGTGAAGACAGACTGATCTAGGAGGCGGTTTCATGAAAAAAAAGGTAAAAGTTTTTGACTACATAATGATCGTAATTTTTGCGCTGATCCTGCTGGTTACCTTATATCCGTTCCTGAACGTTCTTGGTATTTCGCTCAATGACGCGATGGACACTCTGAAAGGAATCAATTTTGTGATTCCCCGCAAATTTACACTGAGCAACTATACCTACGTCTTTACCAGCAACGATTTCATCCAGCCATTCATTACCTCTGTGATGAGAACTGTGATCGGTACCGTGGTCAGCCTGATCTGCACGACCATGCTCGCTTATACGCTGAGCCGCAGGGATTTTGTGTTCCACAGGCTTTTTACAGTTTTATTTGTTGTGACCATGTACGTAAGCGGCGGACTGATTCCGGAATACCTGCTGATCATGCGCACACTGAAGCTCGGCAATAACTTTCTCGTATATATCCTGCCGTCCATTCTCTGGGTGTACAATGTCATCCTGGTGCGCTCCTATATGGATGGTCTTCCGGCTGCGCTGCAGGAAGCGGCAAAGCTGGACGGCGCCAATGACTTTCAGATCTGGTCGCAGATCATCATGCCCCTGTGTACGCCCGTTATTGCTACCGTCGGTCTCTACTACGCGGTCGGCCAGTGGAATTCCTTCATGGACACTTACCTGTACGCGAAGAATATTCCGACCCTGCAGTACAAGCTTTATGAAATTATGAACCAGGTGACCATGCAGGTCGATATCCACAGTGCTACCAACGCGACTTCGACCGTCACGCCTACCTCCATCCGCATGGCGGTAACCATTGTGGCAACGGTTCCCATTATTGTTGTATACCCGTTCCTGCAGAAATATTTCGTGGGCGGCATGACACTGGGTTCTGTAAAAGACTGATCTCGAAGCTGCCGGAAGCCGGGCGAAAAGGCATATTCCCCGGACGGCAGATGAGGTATATATCCCATATCAAAAAGGAGGAACTAGAAAATGAAAAAAATCACCAGAAGAGATTTTCTGAAAGGCTCTGCGGCAGGCGCAGCAGGTATCGCTCTGGGAGCTATGCCAGTATTTGCGGCAGCAGAGGAAGAAGATTTAAGTCCAATTACATTTGATATGTACCTTGCGGACAATACAAATGGCAACTGGGACAATCCGGTCGCTAACGCGATCACCGAGGCGACTGGCGTATCCCTGAACATCACTTACCCGGTTACCAGCACCGGCGACCCGGGCGAGGATGTGGCACTGATGATTGCCAGCGCAGATTATCCGGATCTGATCTACGCAAAGACAAGCGCAACGGACCTGTATGACGCCGGCGCTCTGCTCGACATGACTGACCTGATTGAAGAGTACGGCCCGAACATCAAAAAGATGTACGGAGACGAGCTTGAAAAGCTGAAATGGGGCAACGGAGACGACGGCATCTATCAGCTCTCCTATGCAGGCGTAGGCGCGGTAACGCTGACCACAGGCGGCTCTGCTCAGATTCAGTGGGCGGCTGTAGAAGAAAACAATTACGAATATCCGACAACGGTTGCTGAGTATGAAGCTCTGATCAAACAGTATCTGGAAAATCATCCTACCACAGACGACGGACTGGATATGATCGGTATCACCATCAGTGCGGCTGACTGGCACTGGATGATCACACTGGGCAATCCGGCCGGTTTCATCGCGGATGCTGCGGAAGACAATGGCCAGTGGCTGATCGATGAAGACTACAATGTTATTTACAAGCATACATCCGAAAACGAAAGAGAATACTTCCGCTGGCTGTGCCGTATGTACAACGAAGGCATTCTTGATCCGGATTTCGCGACACAGACAGACGACGACTACATCGCAAAGATCGCGACCGGCCGCGTAGTCGGTATTCTGGATTCCGAGTGGCACTACAACCAGGCTGAGTCTGTTCTCCTCGCGGACGGCAAGCCGGACCAGACCTATCTGGGACTGCCCCTGACTCTGTATGACGATCAGGTCAGCAAATGCCTTCTGTATCAGGGTCTTACCGTTGGCTATGGTATGGCGATCTCCTCTACCTGCTCTGACCCGGTACGCGCAATTAAATTCCTGGATTACCTCTGCTCAGACGAAGGCCAGATCCTGTATCACTGGGGCGTAGAGGGCGTGAATTATTTCCTGGACGATGACGGACAGCCGTATCGTACAGAAGAAGAAATCAATGCCTACAACACCGATACCAACTATGCGAAGGATACTGGTATTGAAAACTACACCGGATTCCCGATCTACGGAACCGGTACCTATACAGAAGACGGCTTCCCGTATACCAGAACCACCAGGGAATCCGTAATCGAGAACTACAACGAAGCAGAGCAGAAGGGCTGCGAAGCACTCGGCATCGAAATGCTGACCGATATCTTCCCGCAGGCGGATGAGTTTGAGCTTCTTCCGTACTCCGCTCTCTGGGGATATCAGCAGCCGGCAGAGCTTGGCGCCGCTGAGGACCTCCTTGACGAGATCGCATGGCCGGCAATGGTGAAGGCTGTTACCGGTTCGGAAGATGACTTTGACGCGACCTGGGATGCAATGCTCGCAGAGCTGGAAGCAAATGGTCTTGAAGATGTAGAAGCTCAGATGACCGAATTCCTGGCTGAGAAGATTATTGAGTGATAGCACCGCAGAAACCGAAAGCACCATGCTGTTTGGGCCAGACTGCCGCGTTGTTTCCAATCATGATCACGCTCTGATACAGGCACTGCAGCCTTTGACCGGACAGATACAGCATTAACATTAAAAATGATCAAAAGGCCGCGTAAACGAAAGATTCTTTACGCGGCCTTTGATTTTTCTCTTAAACTTAAAGTACCTTAGCCAGAAAATCCTGCAGTCTCGGATTCCGGGGATGATCGAAAATATCGGACGGCGTTCCCTGCTCTACGAGCATTCCATCCGCCATGAAGAGTACACGGTTGCCCACCTCACGGGCAAACCCCATCTCGTGGGTCACGCACACCATCGTCATGCCCTCACCCGCCAGCTCCTTCATAACCTCCAGCACCTCGCCGACCATCTCCGGATCGAGCGCGGAGGTGGGCTCATCAAACAGCATAACCTCCGGTTCCATCGCCAGCGCGCGCACAATGGCCACACGCTGTTTCTGCCCGCCGGAAAGCTGAATGGGATAAGCGTCCGCACGATCCTTCAGGCCCACGCGGTCAAGCAGTGCCAGTGCCATCTCATTTGCCTGCGCAGGATCCATTTTTCTTACCTTGATCGGAGCAAGGGTCATGTTTTCCAGAATGGTCTTGTGCGGGAACAGATTGAAATGCTGAAATACCATACCCATCTTCTGCCGCAGCCCGTCGGTGTCCAGCTTCACCATTTTTCCGGACGCATCCTTGTATTTTTTCTTTGTAATATCGACTCCGTCAAAAATGATAGAACCCTCCGTAGGCGTCTCCAGCAGGTTCAGACTGCGCAGAAAGGTTGATTTGCCGGAGCCGGACGGCCCGATGATCACCATCACGTCGCCCCTTTGAATCTCTACGCTCACACCATCCAGGGCCTTGATGGCTCCGCCATTGTAATGTTTTTTCAGACCGGTTACCCGGATCAGGCTATCTCCTGTCGCCACGGCTCATCCTCCTCTCAAAATACGCAATCAGCTTGGATGTCGGGAAACACAGGCAGAAATACAGCACTGTCGCCACGATCAGCGGCTCCGCAATAATAAAGGTCGCGCCCTTCACCGCATTGACTGCCGACATGATATCCTGCACACCGATCGTATAGGTAATCGCAGATTCCTTGATAATCACGACAAACTCATTCGCGATGGCGGGCAGAATATTTTTCAGCGCCTGCGGCAGAATGATGTAGCGCATATTCTGTACCTGCGACATGCCAAGAGAGCGCGCCGCTTCTGTCTGTCCGCCGTCGATGGACTGGATACCGGAGCGGATAATCTCACACAGATACGCGCCCGAATTCATACCCAGAGCTACCACGCCCGGAAAGAAACGGTTGAATTTGATAAATCCGAACAGCTTAAAAGAAGGAAGGCTGATCGCACTGAATACTACATAATAGATAATAAATACCTGCACCACAACCGGGGTGGAACGCAGGATTTCTACGTAGGCTGTCGCCAGAAAATTCAGCGGATTGAAACGGCTGATCTTCAAAAGTGCGCCGCCCTGCTTTTCATGTCCGTCGCTCCCGATTCCCAGAAAGCGAAGCGGCCGAAAGTTCGAGAGACGCATCAGCGCAAGAATCAGCGCAAGGACAAAACCGATCACGACGGTAAACAGTGACATCAGAACCGTCACCACCACGCCCTGCGCAAACAGCTGCCAGTAAGGCACGATTTTTGCAAAATTACTTAATTGAAAAATGCTCATGAAAACTCCCTCTTCCTGCGCTGCCTGGCGTCCCGGTTTATCCGGAAAACACACAGCGCAGGTATTCATTCATAAAATGGATTCTGGTGCGGCATAGCGAACCTCCGCACCGATGTACGGAACAAGGAGCCGCCGCATTTCGCATTATGTCTGTCGTGCGGGAGCTCCTTGCGTCTTTGCATTTTATATAATTATAAATCGCACTTCCTTATTCCGTAAGTGCCTCCGTCTCGGTCTCTTCTTCCAGCAGGCCTTCGTACTTTTCACCGGTAGCCAGCTCATTCGCCTCCGCGACAAATCTGTCCATAGAACCATCTTCCAGCGCAGCCGCAATCGCTTCATTAACTGCCGCAAGAAGGGTTTCATTTCCCTTGCTGACACCGATTGCTCCGCCCTCTACGTCATACGGTACATCCAGTACAAGAACAAGATCTTCGTAATTCGTCGCATAACTCTTCGCTACATCTGTCTCAATATAAGCACCGTCCAGATTTCCAGTCAGCAAATCTGTAATAATATCTGTCACTTTCGGAAGAGATACAATATCTGCATCCGGAGAATACTCATTCGCCAGATCAACCTGAATCGACCCGGTCTGTACGCCAATTGAATAAGAAGGATTATTGGTATCTTCAAGAGATGTGAACAGATCTTCCTTTTCCTTCACTGTCACAAAGGACTGGCCTCCATAATAGTAATAATCCGAAAAATCCATAATTGATTCACGCTCCGGATCCGGTGAGAGTCCCGCTATGCCAAGATCAACGGACTTCGTCTGCAGCTCGCTGAGCACACCGTCAAAATCGACCGTCACGATCTCCAGCTCCAGCCCAATATAATCCGCTATGTACCCGGCCAGTGCGATATCAAATCCGGCCAGCGTCGCGTTCCCATCCTCATCAATTGCGTAAAATTCATATGGCGCGAAATCCGGGCTGGTCGCCACAGTCAGTACCCCTTCTGTAACGGTCTCCACCGCGGAAAGGTCAACCGAAGACTCCGTCTCTTCCTCTGCAAAAGCCGGCACCGCCATAGACATTACCATACATGCGGACAATACCATCGCTGCAATTCTTTTTTTCATAATGCTCCTCCTTTTCCGGCTCCGAAGCGGCGCCATGAATATTGATAGATTTTGATGCATTTTTATTCATTATAACGTTTTTGGGGGATTTAGCAAGCAAAAATTGTGCCAAATTGCAATTTCCGCAGAATTTTGCTTAAGGAAGCTGTTTTCCGGTGGAAAAAACGGCCGCCGCACAGAGCAGACCGCCTGCCACAAGCGAATCCGTTGTACTTCCTGTATGCGGCAATCCGTCCAGGCAAAAGCAGTAAACAGCATACAGAGCTGTAGCCATAAAAAAACACAGCAGCTGCCGAAGCGGCGCCCTGAAAGACTTTTCATGGGCATCAATCGCATTCTCAAAAGAAGCATACCCCGTCAAAAGCATCAGGAGGCTTAACAGATCCGTCATTCCAAAGAGCATGAAGCACGTGGTCCGGACGCTCCCCAGATTTGAAATCCGCACGGATCCCAACGAACACGCCGCCAGCAATACAGCGAAAGCCGCCAGCCAGACACCATATACAAAACGTACTTTCTTCATAACACCCATCTCCATTTCATCGGACGGAAAACATCTCCCGCTGTGGCAATCCGTTCGCTGCATCCCACATCACCAGAAGTGTACCATCCTTCACCGCAATGCTGCCAGGAGCCCCGGTAAACTCATTGCTCACGCCGAGCGCCCGGTCACAGGTCAGCACCGCGTTCGCCAGCTCATATTTCAGGCCAGATTCATACACGCCCCGCGCCTGCTCGCCCTGACAGAAAACCGAGATCATCCCGCCCGCCTGTTTCGGAAAAAGCAGCCTGCCATTCGTAACCGCAGTCAGAATCAATCCCTGACCGATCAGCCAGGCTTCCTGCCCTTTCCGTGCCATCTGCGTCAGAAGCTGCAGATTGGCCAGCGTGTGATCCAGTCTTCCTCCAAGCCCTCCATAGAGGAAGAACGTCTGATACCCTTCCGCCTCGGCATAAGCAACCGCCAGAGCCATATCCGTATCGTCTTTGATCGGTGAATGCCGGATCAGATGACGATGCTCCGGCACCATCTCCAGAGAATCAAAATCGCCCAGCAATACATCCGGTTCCATGCCCATGCCTTTCAGATAACGGTAACCGCCGTCCGCCGCGATGAGCAGATCACCCTCACCTGGTACGGACAAAACCGTGTCCGCAGCCTTCCGGACATCCCCGCGAACTCGTTCTGAAACCTGCTCCATGCGGTATTTCCCTGACTGGCTTCCCGTCAAAAAGCCGTCGAATTCCCCCGCACCTACGATAAAGCATCGCCTGTCCACCGTGTAAGCTCCCTTCTCTGGCTCTCCATCATACACCCTGATGGGGAGCACTCTTTCTGATCATCGTTACAGGTCACACCCTGCCCAAATGACCTTATTATTACCTCTTCAGGTGTGGCCTGTAACGAGCTCCATCTGCCTACATATCAATGATATTTCCGTCTATCTCATCTTTCAGGTCTTTGACCGTCCTGGCAAACTCTTTTCCGATCTTCTTCAGCCTCCAGGAGGTAAGCAGTTCGTTCAGGCCATCCGCGATCAGAATCACACCTACAATCATAATCGCTGTCGACGCCGCGTCAAATGGGAAAAACAGCATAAAAATCCCCGCCACAAGAATCACCGCGGAAAGCACCATATTTACACCCCATGCGGAAACCCTTGCCTTCTTTAACTGCAAAGAGCTTTCCAGACAGTTCACACCGCCGATGATAACAAATACACTCAGAATGTAGGTAAGCAAAGTAATGATCGTCCCGGTATGCGTCACGGCAAACAGGCCAAGTACACACTTAATCACGCCGCCAAACAGACTGCCGCTCATCAGAAAACCGTATTCCCGGTCACTGATATAGCGAATGATATCGACAATTCCGGAAAGCAGGATTGCGATCCCGGCGATCAGCGCGATCGTGCTGCCCGTCCCTCCCGGATTCAGCACAAACAAAATCCCAACCAGCATTGTTAAAAATGCATTTACCGTCATATTTACCCGAATTTTCTTAAAAAGCTCCATAACGAACGCTCCTTTCTGCTTTGCGTTTGTTCCCTTCAGGATTCGGTTTAGTATAGCACGCCCTGCCTGCCTTTTCCACAGACAAATTTGTCTTTTTGTCAGAAAAGGGGAGTTCCCTCATGGGAATTCCCCTTCGCAACATGATTTATAACTGTTCCGTGCCTTCACAGTTAGCATCATTTCACTTATTATTGATTCTGTCCTGTATAATTACATTGATCTCTTCCGGAGCCCGCCCGATCGCGAACGCCAGCTCTGAGTAGAGAGCCTCTTCGGCCATCTTGAAATACCGGTCATCCACAGAGGTACTCTTTTTCCCTTCCGAGAGACGCTTCTTTTTCCTCAGATAAATATTCTTAATAATGCCAACCAACAGCTCCGGGTCACAGCTTTTGAGCGCTTCTTTGTATTCCTGCTCACGCAGCTTATCATTTGCAATCCAGGCCTCATCGATATCCGGAATCTTCTCAATCACCTGCCATGCTTTCTCTTCACTCAGCACGCCGCGGATAGATGTACTGTTGGTGTCTACCGGAACATACAGCTTTGCGCCCTGATCTGCCTGTGGAACCAGCAAATAATACAATCTGTCCTTCTTCGCATTCGACATATCGAGATGCACAATGTCTTCTACCCGGCAGACACCATTATTCGCCTTTACCACATAATCTCCAACTGAATACATTCTGTTCACTCCTTTAAACTTCGAAACCATACAATCGCTGGTCATATTCTACCAGAAAAAATTGGTTTACGTAAGTAATTTTTCAGACAAGAATGCAATTTCAGCAATTTTGCGGACGTTTTCCGCGCAATTTTTATGCAGTTTTCACGATAATACCCGTTTCAGCTCATACACTGAAAAAACCGTTACAGAATCGAGTTTTCCTCTCCTTCCAATGCCTTCAGCTTACGATACATCCGCAGATCGATGATCACTGCTACGATAAAGGTAATCACAACTGCCATCGGCATCGAAACCAGAATGCCATAGATTCCGTTCTCAG
This sequence comes from Lachnospiraceae bacterium, assembly GCA_021200475.1. Taxonomy (GTDB): domain Bacteria; phylum Bacillota; class Clostridia; order Lachnospirales; family Lachnospiraceae; genus Choladousia. The sequence goes on along the minus strand of JAJQGP010000022.1, from coordinate 13,570 downwards.
AGCCAAACAGCTGTGTAATTACCCATGGCAGAATAATCACAAGCGGAACGGGCAGGGCGACCTCACGGAGCAGGGAAAGACCCGTAGACTGCACTGGCGTGCCGACGGACTGCAGAAAGATAAAGGATGACTTGCAGACGCAGTCCAAAGGTACTGCACAGAGGTAAATCCGGAACGCTACTTTCGCGAAATCATAATACGTCTGCGAATAACTGTTTCCGAACAGCTTGATCAGCTGCACCGGGAAAATCTCAAAAATCAGCAGAAATACAACGCCGACAAGAAACTCATACGTCAGCAGCCGTCTCATCAGCTCGCGAACACGGTCGTACCTATGTGCGCCATAGTTGAACCCGCTGACCGGAATACAGCCCGCGGACATTCCGACCACAACCGAAATCATAATCTGGAAAAACTTCATAACGATACCAACAACTGCCATCGGCGTATCGCCCGTGCCGCCTTCTCCAAAGCGGGAGAGAGCGCCATATTTTGAAACCATGTTGTTCATGGCCGCCATGGACAGCACCAGAGAAAACTGACTCAGAAAGCTCGTAAACCCAAGCGGGATAAAATTCTTCATAAGAGAAGCTTTTAGCTTAAAGCTGATCTTCGAAAGCGTAATCTCTTTCATCTTACACAGATAAACAATCGAAATCACCGCTGTGATCACCTGTCCGGCTACCGTAGCAACCGCCGCGCCCATGACATCCCATTTCAGGATGAAAATCGCCACAGGATCAAGGATAATATTGGCAATCGCACCTGCCAGCGTCGCTGCCATAGCGACCCTGGGACTGCCGTCTGAACGGATAATCGGGTTCATCGCCTGACCGAACATGTAGAACGGAATACCGATCGCAATCCAGGTAAAGTAACGCTTCGCGTAATTCCTTGTCAGCTCAGAAACCGTGTCCGTAGCACCAAACATGCGGAGAATCGGTGTCATAAAAATCAGGTAAATAAGCATCAGAACAATGCCACAGATGATCGTCAGTACAATCGCATTGCCAACTGTGCGGTGTGCGCGGTCCTTATCCCCGCTGCCCAGACTGATACTTACATAGGAGCATGCGCCATCTCCGATCATTGTTGCAATTCCCAGAGCCAGAACAGTCAGTGGAAAAACAATAGAGGTTGCGCCGTTCCCTTCGGCGCCGACGCCCCAGCCAATATAAATCTGGTCGACAATGTTGTAAAGTGCCGCCACCAGCAATGAAATAATACACGGAATCGCGTAATTCAGCATCGTTTTCCCAATCGGGGCGCTCGTCAGATCCAACTCGCCCGTTTTCTTTTCAGACATATAAACCCTTCCTTTTCTTATAATGTTCATTTTAAGTGATCGAGCAGGAGGCGGCTTGCCGAATTCTGCTCGCCCGCGCGTGGCGCATCCAGCGCCAGCTGGAAAACTTCCATATGCGCCTCTGCGCATAAAAAAAGAACGCAAACCCAAAAACCCGGTTTTACGCTCTTTCTTAAAAGTTCCTGCCTCACGCTGTGAATCGGAACCATATGCCACTCGGTTCATTTCGTATTATAAGTAGAATTATTTCAAAAGTCAAGATTCCTTTCCGGTAGAAAATAAGTCAGATTTTGAAACTTTCTTCGGCAATTTTGCAATACCGATGCACAAATGGAAACACAGCCTGATCCGCCTTTCCAGGTCAGTGCCCGGTCACCGCTGTCGCGTACAGGGAACCGCTCGCCGTCGACTGCGAATAGTCAATCGTGGCTGTAATATACAGTCCCTCGGTAAGTCCACTTGAATTCAGCGAGGCATTCGCATAGTTGATCGAATATGTAACACCGTCATCCCCCGCAATCAGAAGCGTATCTGACGTCACGGCCGTAATTGTTCCGCTGACGACTCCTGTCGTTGAAGTGGAAGAGGATGCCGATGAGGAGCTGGCAGCCTCTGTGCTCTCTGTGCTTTCCGTTGCAGTGGTCTGTGTAGAAGAAACGTAGGCTTTGGATATATAGCCGGTCACCCCGTCTACTGTCACAATATACCAGTTGTCCGTCTCTCCGGTCACGGTCACCGCTGCACCGGCCGCTACGGTACCGGTCACACTGCTGCTCGTACTTGGCTGTGAACGCAGGTTCACGGCAGTGGTCGTATAGAACGTATACGAGGAACCATACGTGATCTCGCTTCCCAATTCCGCTGAAGTCACAGCGGATTCCGTACTCTCTGTCTCGCTGTCATCCGTTGCTGTCGTCTCCGGCGCTGTGCTCACCAGATATGCCTTGCTGATATACCCCGCAGAGCTGCCCGTGCTGACACGGAACCATTGCGAGGTCTCGCCGGTCACGGTCACCTGGCTGCCCGCCGCCAGGGAACCGATCCGCTCCGCTGATGTGCTCGGATACTGGCGAATGTTTACATTGGCTGAAGCGTAAAGCGTCACACTTGAGGAGTAAGCCGTCAGCGTAGCCAGTTCTTCGCTCCAGGCTTCATTCTCTTCGTCTTCGCTGTCATCCGTTTCTGTCTCCGACTCTGTGGTGTTATTGTTCTCCACTGTCCCCGGCAGCACACTGAAAATACTGGTGCGGTCCAGGACGGTAAAGCTTTCCACCGCTTCCTGCACATCGGCAAGCAGCAACACATCATTTTCTGTCACCGTACCGCTGATCACATATGCGGAATCTCCCTCTGTAGACAAAAGCGCGTAAGTAACCGAATACGCCCACATACTGGTCGACAAATTGTACTGCACCACATATTCGTAAGTGACTACGGTAGAGGAGCTCTTCTCTTCAAAGGAAAGAATCTCAAACGCATCTTCCTCCGGATACTGACCCGAAAGCGTCTCTTTAAGCGCATCTTCCGATTCCATAACGGAAATATTCTTCATCGAATCCTCATCCGAAGCGTGTACAATATTGATCATCGCGTCTGATCCGGAAGCAAATACCCGCATCTCATCAATATCCTGCGTAACCTCCCAGGTGCTGTCCGGCAATATAATACGAATCGATACATCCTCAGAGATATAGACTACATCCGTCTCAAATTCCGTCTCCGACTCCGTTTCCGTCTCTGACTCTGTCTCCGTTTCCGTCTCTGACTCCGTCTCCGTTTCACTGTCTTTTTCAAGAAGCTGGCAGCCTGATGTAAATACAGCGATCGCCAGGGCAAATACCAGGCAGATCAGAGCTGCTCTCTTTCTTCTGTCTAACATTTTTTTCCTCCAATCGGAAATGGAAGATCCCCTTCTCACGTGCGTTATGAATGACACTGCAGTTTCACTAAGAGAGATTCCAATCCATACCAGCGTATATCATACCACGACCTTCCAACTTCTGCAAGCCACACACCCATAAATCCGGCAATGTTATCAGAAACTTAATGATTCTGTAACATTTATTTTTGGTAAAAAATAGCCAAAGACGGGGGGCGCATGCCCCCGTCCCCGCGCATTCGTTACAGGTCACTCCCTGACTAATTTACGTTATCTTAGCCACTACATGTGTGACCAGCAGCGCGCGTTCTCGTGTCATTCATTGCAAATCCGTACGGCTGCATCAGCGAAGATTTTTGCGCTCATCACAAGCGTATCAATCTCCATAAACTCATCATCTCCATGCATATGGTTGTCAACACCTGGTGTTCCACAGCCAAATGCCACACCGCGTTCCAGCCCATGCACATATGTGCCTCCTCCGGTCGAAAGCGGTTCCCCTTTGATTCCGGAATAACGCTCGTAGCTTTCAAGAAGAATTTTTACAAACGCGGAATCTCCCGGCACACAATGCGGTTTCGACATCGGAGTATCCTCCATTTCCAATCTGGCTTCAGCCAGCGCTTCCATCAGCGGACGCCTGGTATTCTCTTCCGTGCAGCCCACCGGCAGCCGGGCGTCAAACGTCCCGCTTAATCGCTCCGGTGTATAGTCCAGAATACTGAAGCACAGTGTCACCGCGCCGGACTGTGCGTCCTCCCGATAAACGCCCGCGGATTTTCCACAGGTGTCCTCGTACGGAAACAGCCTTTCCAGCGCCAGAAGTGCCCGAAGACCATCGTCTTCCCCACAGGTCAGGGAGCCGGACAGCTTTGACACCAGGCGAAGCGTCGCCGTCAGCGCATTCTTCCCTTCCTGCGGCGTGGATGCATGTGCAGAGCAGCCGCGTGCGTCAATCCGCAGCCGCATTCCGGCATCCTGCACGGCTCCAGGCGCAGATGCAGGAACGCATTCTGATACAGCAGCATCCTTGCATTCACTGATGTCAAAGGAAACTCCTGTCTCCCTCGTCGTCTCATCTGCGGCAAGGCGCACAGTCTCTGCACGCAAACCGGCTATCTCCAGCGTTGCGCGTCCTGGAACGACATTGGCCTTGTCCCCGCTCTTCAGACGAAGGACGCGGGAAGGCGCCGTCTGAGCGGAATTCTTCGCCTCCGGAGCTTCACCGCCAAATTCTGCATGAAAGCTGGCTGCCAGACGCCCTTTTTCGATATTAATCACAGGAAACTCCGCATCCGGTGTGAAGGTATACGGCGCCTCTTTTTCTATCCCAAAGTAATACGCCAGATCGCTTGAGCCGCACTCTTCATCCGAACCTAATACCAGACGTACGCCTTTTTTCATCGGAATCCCAAGCTCCCGGATCGCACGCAGCGCATACAGAGCCGCAACCGCCGGCCCCTTATCATCTGCCGTACCACGGCCGTAAATCCTGCCGTCCACCACCCGGGGATCAAACGGCTGTGTGACCGTCCAGTCCTCTGTCACCGGCACAACGTCCAGATGCGCCAGAATATCCAGGCCCTTCTCCGCCAATGCCCCTTCTTCTGAAGACGTATCCGCGGAGGACGCAGCCAGATCACCGGTCACGACATAATTCTCATAATTTCTCACAGTCAGACCATACTTTTGCATCAGCTTCTGCGCGGCAGCAATGGCCGCAGCCGGACCCGCCCCAAACGGTTTGCCAGCTTCCGCCGCACCCTTCTGGCTGTCAATCCGGACCAGCGTTTTCAGGTCTTCCAGCATTTCTTCTTTTTTGCCGTCCATGTAGGCCTCGATTTTCTCTCTATAGGAATCCATAAGTCTTGTCACTCCTGTATTACAAAAAAATTATCATGTTTCAGAAAAGCCCGTCCATTTCCTGTCAAAAGCGTTTTTATGGTTACTGGTCAGGTGTGACCTGTAACTTTTTTGCATTGTCATGCAGCTGTTCACATTTCAGTTGCATGCAAACCCGTCTCTGTCACAAATGTCTCCACCTCATCTCTCGTCGGGAGAGCCGGGATACCACCCATTTTCTGCACACAAAGGCCGCCCGAAGCATTCGCATAGACAAGCGCTTCGCGCACCAGCTCCTCTGTCAGATCCGAAGCAGTCGTCACACCGCCGAGCAGGAGTCTGGAAAGAAAACCGCCCCAGGAAGCATCGCCTGCTCCCGTCGCATCAACGGCTTTCACCTTGTGTCCGGCGACTGTACCGGTCTTTCCGTCAAAGAAATATCTCGCTCCTTTGGACCCGAGAGTTTCAATCACTACGGATATCCCCTGCTCCTTCATCAGGGTCGGGATATTTTCCTCCCCGCCGACAAAATCCAGCTCCTCATCGGATACCTTCAGCAAATCCACATACGGAAGCACGCGATCCACTACGGTTTTCGCATCCTCAAAGCTCCAGATCATCGGACGGTAGTTGATGTCGTAGCTGACCAGCTTCCCATTCTTCTTCGCCAGGTCCATCGCGTGAAAATGAGCGTCCCGGCTGGGATTCTCTGACATTCCAAAGGAACCGCAGTGCAGAATCTTTGTGTTTCTGATCACTTCTTCGTCGATATCCGACGCTTCCAGCAAAATATCTGCACCCGGCTTACGCACAAAGGTAAAGGAGCGCTCGCCGCCCTCATAGAGTGTCACAAAAGCCAGTGTTGTCACTGCCTGATCCGTCAGCTCCGGCAGCAGCACTTCCACCTGGTTTTCCTCCAGTGTAGCCTTCAGAAGCTTTCCAAAATCATCATTGCCCAGACGCCCCAGAAACCCGGTCTTCAATCCATTTCTCGCAATCGCAATGCAGGCATTCGCCGGCGCGCCGCCCGGATTGCAGACATAGCTGCGTTCCTCTTTGCCCGGTGTAAAATCAATCAGCATTTCTCCCATACAAATGATATCCATATTGGTTCCTCCTCATATATATTCCGCCACTGCACCGTTTTTCATTTTATAATACATCCTGCATCGGAGTGCGGCTTCTTTTACTTTTCATGCCGCTCCCGCGGCGCATTTTTCGCATTTTCCAGATTCGTCTGACGACGATTCTTTACCTCCTCGCTCATTGGCTGAATCTCGCCTGCCGCTTTCAGCGACATCTTCGTCAGCAGTGGGCCGACCAGCTCATAAATCAATATGGCAAACAAGGTAATATTGCGAATCAGGGTGCCCTGCTCCCCAAGCTGCTGCGCCGTCACACACATGCCGAGCGCCACACCGGCCTGCGGCAGCAGTGTAATACCGAGATATTTACAGATGGTATCACTGCAGTGTGTCCCCTTTGCGGAAAGATACGCACCGATGTATTTTCCGGCGGAACGAGTAATAATATAAATTACACCGATCAGCACAATCAGTCCATCCCCAAAGACCGAAAGCTCCAGCTCCGCGCCCGAAATCACGAAGAAGGCAGCAAACAGCGGGTTTGTCCAGCTGTCTGTCTTTGACATGATTTCATCGGAAAGCGGACAGAGATTGCAGAAAACCGTTCCCAGCATCATGCACACCAGCAGGGAGGAAAAGCCGATCGTGACCGGTCCGGCTTCAAACTCCAGCATGGAGAGCGCCGTAGTCAGAAATACAAAAGCGATGGACATATTCAGGCGGTTCGTGTTGGAATTGAACAGCTTCTCCAGCTGCGTCAGCAGCCAGCCCATCACTGCTCCGAGCGCCAGAGAGCAAATAATCTCCAGAATCGGATTGACAAAAATAGAGACAAAATCGAACGTGCCGCTCACCATCGCCCGCGCGATGCCAAAACTCACAGCAAAAACTACAAGGCCAACCGCGTCATCCAATGCTACAATCGGCAGCAGCAGGTCTACCAGAGGGCCTTTCGCCTTATACTGCCGCACGACCATCAGAGTAGCTGCAGGAGCGGTCGCCGTAGCGATGGCGCCAAGTGTGATCGCCTGCGCCGGAGTCAGCTTGCCATTCGTCGCCGCACTGACCGCCAGCAGCGCCACATCCACGAATAACGTTGCCGTCAGCGCCTGCACAATGCCGATCACCGTCGCCTGCTTTCCTGTCTTTTTCAGCTGGGACAGCCGGAACTCATTGCCGATCGCAAAGGCGATAAATCCAAGCGCCACATCTGATACCAGGCTCAGGTCTTCTACGCTCTCCATCGTCGTAAAGCCGAGACCCGTAATAGAAACCCTGCCCAGACAGTATGGTCCGATCAGCACACCTGCCACCAGATACGCCGTCACCGACGGCAGCTTCAACGGCTTCAGCACACGGGTCATCAAAAGCCCGGCCAGAATCGCAACCGAAATCGACAGCAATATGTAAACCATTTTCTTTCACTCTCCCCCATCCCGAAATCCCGGGATATACTCTCTTTCTCTTTTCAGAATACGCGGAGTACCACAACCACAGCTCTGCTGTAATTTTTTCCCGCGCACCCATACGAATTTATTCCACTCTGTTTCAGCCTTGCCCAGTAACGAGCTTATTCTTCCGTCCCGACCTTTGTCTTTAATGCCTCGTTCGCAATCCGTTCACACAGATCTTCAAATGAAATCCCCACCGCTTCTGCTTCCTGCGGCAAAAGGCTGGTCTGCGTCATTCCCGGGAGTGTATTGATTTCAATAAACCAGATTTTCCCTGCTTTATCGATAATAAAATCCGCCCGCGAATAGACGCGAAGGTTCAGCGCATGCGCCACCTTCAGCAGCATTTCTCCCATCTCCTGTTCCTCTGATGGCAGGATATCCGCCGGGGTGCGCTCGTAAGCGAGGCCTTTCTGGTATTTATTCTCATAATTGTAGAATTCTTTTTCTACAATGATCTCAATCGAAGGAAGCGCCTGATCATTCAGAAATCCCATCTGAATCTCGCGCCCCTCAATATACTGCTCAAAGATCAGCCGCGCGCCGCGGTTGCTCTCAAGAACCGCCCGCAGCTCGGCGGGATGTTTTACAATATAGACACCGATCGAAGAGCCGCCGTCTGGCACTTTTACAACAATTGGAAGCGAAACCTCGCACATGGCCGCCTCAATGGCCTCGTTATCCGTGATTTCACGAATCTCCCAGTCCGGTACAGCCACGCCTGCCGCTTTAGCCAGCACCTTAGTCAGATGCTTATCCATCGCGATGCCACTGCCCAGATAATCCGAGCCGGTATAGTGTACACCCATCAGATCAAGCGCGGCCGGGATTCGCCCATCCTCGCCGCTTCCGCCGTGCAAAGCCAGAAAAACCACGTCCACCTCGCGGCAGAGCCGCAGAACATTCGGCCCAAGCAGGCGATTTTTACATTCCGGATGCGCGGCCTTGAGGGCTTTCAGATCCGGTACTTCCGTCGAGATCTGTTTCCAGTCTTCGCAGATTTCTTCCCGGTATAACTGGTCAATGTCAGCCTCCGCGTCCGCGACTCCGATATAGGAATCGATAATCGCTACCTGATGCCCTTTCTTTCGCAGAGCGCCCGCGATCATCGCGCCTGAACTCAGCGAAACATTGCGTTCAGGACTGTAGCCGCCCGCAAGAACCAGAATATTCATGTTTGATTCTCCACCTTCCATCTTCTATTATCAGACTCCCTCTGCCAGAAAGAGTTCGTCACCCTTATATTTATTTTTATCGGTAGATAATATCCTCTCGCGCCGGTCCATTGGAAACCATCGTAATCGGGAATCCGATCTGTTTCTCAATAAATTCCACATATTTGCGGCAGTTCTCCGGCAGATCCTCGAATTTGCGGATGCCGCGGATGTCGCACTTCCAGCCCGGAAGCGTCTCCAGCACCGGCTTCGCCTTTTCGAGCTTCACCGTCGTCGGGAAGTCTGTCGTCACCTCGCCGTCAATCTCATAGCCGACACAGACCGGAATTTCATCCAGATAGCCCAGTGCGTCGAGAACCGTAAACGCAACTTCGGTCGCGCCCTGCATCTGGCAGCCGTATTTGGAGGCAACACAGTCAAACCAGCCCATCCTCCTAGGACGACCGGTCGTCGCGCCATATTCTCCGCCGTCGCCGCCGTGGTTGCGCATCAGATCAGCCTCTTCGCCAAAGATTTCGCTGACAAATGCACCCGCACCCACCGCGCTGGAGTAAGCCTTGCTGACCGCCACAATCCGTTTGATCTCATACGGCGGCACGCCTGCGCCGACTGCTCCATATCCGGCCAGCGTAGAGGAAGACGTCACCATCGGATAGATGCCATGATCCGGATCCTTCAGCGTACCAAGCTGTCCCTCCAGCAAAATCGTTTTTCCTTCCTTGAGGGCTTTGGCCAGGAACGCGCCCGTATCGCCGACAAACGGAGAAATCTGGTCGCGGTAGCCGCGCAGCTCTGCAAGAATCCCATCTGCCGTCAGAAGCGGCTTGTGGTACAGATGCTCCAGCAATGGATTTTTCAATTCGCAGATACGCTGCGCCTTTTCTTTGAGCGTATCCTCATCGAAAAGCTCGCTCACCTGGAAGCCGACTTTGGCAAATTTATCCGAATAGAACGGCGCAATGCCGGATTTCGTCGAGCCAAACGACTTGCCCGCGAGACGTTCCTCCTCATATGCGTCAAGCAGGATATGATAAGACATCACAATCTGCGCGCGGTCTGATACCAGAATATGCGGCATCGGAACGCCGCGGTCCACCAGATTCTGAATTTCTTTGATCAGAAGCGGGATATTCAGCGCAACACCGTTGCTGATGACGCTCGTCGTATGATCATAGAACACGCCGGACGGCAGCGTATGCAGCGCAAATTTGCCGTAATTGTTGATGATCGTGTGTCCGGCGTTTGCCCCGCCCTGGAAACGCACAACAATGTCGGCCTTTTCCGCCAGCATATCCGTAATTTTTCCCTTTCCCTCGTCTCCCCAGTTTGCTCCTACAATTGCCTGTACCATATTATTCTCCGCCTTTCCGTGAAACCATGTTCAAAACCATGCGTTTCACAGTTTTTATCGATAATTTCATCTGTATTTTTTGCGTAGGATTCACGCAGCGTAACAGTTCAGTATCTTCACAGCTACGGGGAAAAGTCCATTTAAAATCGCTGCGCGATGGGACTTTTCCCTGCATAGTTTACGTTATCATACGTTAATCTCCGCCTTCACACCAAGCAGCTCTTTATTCTCGTCGAGAACCGGCTGTACAACATCCCTGGCAAACCGCTCCACCTGTTCTCTGGATCGTCCGATATAGCGGGACGGTTCCATGGATTTCTGCAGATCCTCCAGCGAAAGGTTGAACGCCGGGTCAGCCGCAATCAGCTCCAGAAGATTATTGTCCTTACCCTCTTCTTTGACCATTCTGCCCGCTTCCATTGACAGCTCCCGGATTTTCTCGTGGAGCTCCTGCCGGTCGCCGCCCGCCTTGACGGCATCCATCATAATATTCTCTGTCGCCATGAACGGCAACTCCGCCATCAGATGCTTCTCGATCACCTTCGGATAAACCTTCAGACCATCGGTGACATTCAGGCAGAGATCCAGGATCCCATCCACTGCCAGAAATCCTTCCGGGATCGACAGGCGCTTGTTCGCGGAATCGTCCAGCGTGCGCTCAAACCACTGGCAGGACGAGGTCACCGCCGGATTCAGCGCGTCGCAGAGGACATAACGCGACAGCGAAGCAATACGCTCACTGCGCATCGGGTTGCGCTTGTATGCCATTGCCGAAGAACCAATCTGTGTCTTCTCAAACGGCTCCTCCACTTCTTTCAGATGCTGCAGCAGACGGATGTCGTTTGACATCTTGTGCGCGCTCGCCGCGATCCCGGCAAGCACATTCAGCACTCTTGTATCCGTCTTGCGCGAATAGGTCTGTCCGGAGACCGCCACACACGCGGAAAAGCCCATCTTCTCGGCAATCATCGGATCGATCTGATCGATCTTCTCCTGATCGCCGTCAAACAGCTCCAGAAAGCTTGCCTGCGTACCGGTCGTTCCCTTCGAGCCCAGCAGCTTCATCGTAGAAAGAACATAATCCAGATCCTCCAGATCCATCAGAAATTCCTGCGCCCAGAGCGTCGCCCGCTTGCCTACGGTCGTCGGCTGCGCCGGCTGAAAATGCGTAAACGCAAGGGTCGGAAGATCCTTATATTTTAACGCAAAATCCTTCAGCTGTGCAATGACATTGACCAGCTTTTTCTTCACAAGCTGCAAGGCCTCTGTCATAACAATGATGTCTGTATTGTCTCCCACATAGCAGGACGTCGCGCCGAGATGAATAATCGGCTTCGCCTTCGGGCACTGTACCCCGTAAGCATATACATGAGACATGACGTCATGGCGGACAACCTTCTCCCGCTCCTTCGCCACCTCATAATTGATAGCATCCTGATGCTCTTTCATCTCCGCGATCTGCTCATCTGAAATGGCAAGACCAAGCGCCTGCTCCGTCTCCGCCAGAGCGATCCACAGCCGCCTCCAGGTGCGGAACTTCTTGTCCGGTGAAAAAATGTACTGCATTTCCCGGCTCGCATACCGCTCCGAGAGCGGACTCTGATAGATATCTGTACTCATAATATAATCTCCTCGTTCCAAGGCTTTGCGGGTAAATCCGCACGGCCTTTTTCATTTTGCTGCTGCTCTGGACTGTTAATGTATGTAATCTCCTCTGATATCCTCACTTGGCGGATCCATCGGGTATTTCCCGGTAAAGCACCCGTTGCAGATCGGCAGCCCGCCGGTCAGCTCCGGCAGCCGTTCCAGACTCAGATAAGCCAGGCTGTCCGCGCCGATGATGCGGCGGATGTCTTCGATCTCACGGTTGTAAGCGATCAGCTGCTCCCGCGCCGGTACGTCCGTGCCAAAATAACACGGATAAAGGAACGGCGGCGAGCTGACGCGCATATGGACTTCCTTTGCCCCGGCGTCGCGCAGCATCCGCACGATCCGGTCACTCGTCGTCCCGCGGACAATCGAGTCGTCGATCATGATGACACGCTTGCCTTCGACCGCTTCCCGCAGCACATTCAGCTTCACACGCACGCTCGACTCACGGCTGCTCTGCCCGGGCTTAATAAAGGTACGTCCTACATAACTGTTTTTCATAAACGCCATCCCATAGGGGATGCCGGATTCCAGCGAATAACCAAGGGCCGCGACATTACCGGACTCCGGTACGCCAACCACCAGATCCGCCTCTACCGGAGAGTCCATTGCCAGATAGCGCCCCGCGCGGATGCGGGAATCGTAAACGCTGACGCCGTCCAGATAGCTGTCCGCCCGGCCAAAATAAATATATTCAAACACACACCGCGCTGTCTCGCATTGCCGTTCCGGCGGGAAGCACATGGAACGGTTCGACGCAATAGCCACTTCTGCATCCGGTTCCTCTTCCCTGGCAGGAATTCCTCCCTGTATATAATGCTTTTCCGTTGATGACACAACTGTATTTTTGGGTGTGATCGTTACAATCTCTCCCGGCTCCACATCGCGGACATACTTCGCTCCAATCGTATCCAGGGCACAGGTCTCTGACGCCAGGATATAGGCGTGATCCCGTTTTCCGATGCAGAGCGGCCGGAATCCATAGGGATCCCGCGCGCCGATCAGCTTGCGCGGAGACATAATAATAAGCGAATACGCGCCCTTGAGCTTCTTCATCGCATTCGCTACCGCTTCTTCTACATTTCTTGTCCGCACGCGCTCCCGCGCGATATGATAGGCAATCACTTCCGTGTCAATCGTCGTCTGGAAAATCGCCCCGCCAAGCTCCAGCTCCCTGCGAAGCTCCGGCGTGTTGACCAGATTGCCATTGTGCGCCAGCGCCAGGGTTCCTTTGACATAATTCAGCACCAGCGGCTGCGCATTTTCCCGGGTACTGCCGCCCGCTGTCGAATAGCGAACGTGCCCTACGCCAATGTCACCCTTCATCTGCGCGAGATGCTCCCCGGTAAATACTTCATTCACCAGACCCATACCTTTATGGGAAAGCACCTTGCCCTTGGGACCATTCGTATCACTGACCGCGATGCCGCAGCTTTCCTGCCCGCGGTGCTGCAGCGCAAACAGCCCGTAATAAATCGTGGAAGCAACATCCTCCCCCGAAAAATCATATATGCCAAATACGCCGCACTCCTCGCGCAGCTCATCCAATGGTTCCTGTTGCTCATGAATCGCTTCTGTCTGTCCAAGATTCATCCGTCTCACCTCTGGTGTGTATGGCTCTCTCTGAATTCCCGTTATACATTAGGCAAAATAGTTCGGCAGATTCATGTACTCACTTCACGCAGAGAAGTGAGTACGCAGACCCCGCCATTGCCGTCAGGCAATTTTGTATGGCGGGGTTTTCCACATGCTGCCATCCGAAAATGCCCTTGGACATTATATATGATATTATCAGGGTAAGTCAATAAAAAAGTGGTTCCGCTACGTTCAC
>JAJQGP010000071.1 GCA_021200475.1 Lachnospiraceae bacterium | reverse complement strand
AAGCGGATCCAGGAAGGCACTCCGCCTCCATTCCGGTTGTGTGCATGACTTTGCGAACCGTTTCCGCTTCCATTGGCAGACTCCCGGTCTGCGTCTCCATTGCCTCCGGCTTGTCCTGCCGCATTCTGATAGTATCCCTCCTGCTGCCGGAGAAGCTCCAGTTCCGAGCGCAGCGCATCCGCCCGGCTCTGTTTCTGCGCGATTTTTTCTTCCAGCGCTTCGTTTTCCTTCTTTTTCTGCTGCTCCAGCTGTTTTTTCTTTTTTCGCAGTGACTGCAGAGCCTGGGTTACATCAATCTCACTGCTTCGGGAGTTATCGCTGTTAATCATATAGCGGCGGAGCTCCTGCGCCAGCTCTTCATCTGTCTCACACTGCGCCTGGCGGATAAAGACCGAATTTACAAACGCGCTCTCACTGATTCCGCCAAGCAGCGCTTCCAGATCCTCCTGCGGATGCGCCGATTCCACCGCCCTTGTCTCGCAGACCAGACCAAGCGGCTTCGCGCTGCGGTCAAAGCAGCGGTCGATCCGATAGACTTCCCCGTTCTCCAGTATCCGCATGCTTCCAAGATAAGCGCCTGGGGTGTCCCAGGGCTGCCGCAGCTGGTATTCGTCCGTCTTTGCCGCCCGCCCCCGGGCACGGTTAAGTCCAAAAAACATTGCCCGGATAAAGGAATGTATCGTTGTCTTTCCCGTCTCATTTCCGCCGTAGATAATATTGATACCAGGGCGGAATGTCATATGATGATTGGAGAGCTTTCCATAGCTCTTAATGTCCAGTTCCTGTATCTCCATGCTCTCTCCCCTGTCTGTTCTGTATATCACGCTATTTTTCTTATTTGCCCGGATACAGCAATGCCTCCAGTCCGTACGTAAGAGCTTTCTGCTCGACAGCGTTTTTCGGACCGCTCCCGAAGCTTTCGATGTAATCGCCAATCAGCTGCCCCCGATACTGCTGCTTCAGTTCTTCCAGATGAAATGCCGGAACGGTTCGATCCGCAATCTCCAGAATGCGGCCGCATTTTTGATATTCCCGGATATCCGGACAAAACCTCGGATGACGCTCTCCGGAAAGAGCAATGCGGTACATATGCTGGCTGCCCTCCTGCCGTATCGTACGGGCAATCTTTTCCCGCACGGAAAAGGTGGTATCTTCTTCTGTCACCGGCACTGTCACATCACGATACTGCCGCTGTGCCTTTTCTACAAAGGAAAGCTTTACCTTTTTTCGCTGCACCTCGCCGAGGATGTAGCCATGCGCCCCCGTGTCGCTGCAGTCAATCGGTTCGAGTGCCCCGGCATACATGGCAAGATTCCGGATAAACACCTGCGGCTTGTGAATATGTCCCAGCGCGATATAGTCAAATCCGGCATTGCCAAGCTTTTCACGGCTGATCGGAATATGCCGCGCATCGCCTCCATGCGCAAGCAGAATTTTAAAATAGTCACTTTTTTCCGCAACGATGTTATCATACATGGGGGTCAGGATCTCCTGCCGGTAATAGCTGAATCCATAGATCTCTGTTTTCAGTTCCGGCAGGCGGACCCGCTCACACTCAGAGGAAAAGAGGCAGACGACATTTTCATTCCAGGGATAATCCAGATAAGCGGAGCCTGGCGTCAGGCAATCATGGTTGCCCGCGATCAGAGCTACCACCGTATTCTCCAGTGTAGAAAACAGATAATTTACTTCCTTCAGTTCCCGCGGCCCGGGCTGCCGGTGAAACAGGTCCCCCGCAATCAGCAGCAAATCCACTTTCTTTTCATTCGCGTCCGCAATACACTGTCGAAATGTCTCCCACAGTTCACGGCCTCTGTCCTTCGACCAGACATAACCATGGTCAGGTGCGGCACCCAGATGTACGTCCGCAATATGCATAAAACGCATGATTCACTCCCCCATCCGTAATTTGAAACCTGTTTTTCTGGCCGCTGTTTTATTCCTGTTCGCTGCAAAAAAACCGGCAGAAAAATTTTTAAATTTTTTATAGTATATCATAGTTTTTTGGGAAGAGCTATGCTATAATTTACAAATATGTGCAACAGTTCGGAACAGCGTAACTGGTCACAGCCTGGTCACCTGCCTGCCGCGCAGTTTTGCAGCAGGTCCGTGATCGGGGCAGGGGCCGTCAACTGCAAACATGAAATCAGGAGGGAAAAAATGAGTAAACTTGCAGAAGAATTCAAAGCCTTTATCATGAGAGGCAACGTAATCGACATGGCTGTCGGCGTCATCATCGGCGCAGCGTTCAGCAACATTGTATCTTCCCTGGTCAACGACATTGTGATGCCTGTCGTCACACTGGTAACCGGAAGAATCAATTTCACGGATCTGATGATCCCACTCGATGGCAATTCCTATTCCACACTGGCAGCTGCGTAGGAAGCAGGTGCATCCGTCATCGCCTATGGTAACTTCATTCAGATGATCGTGGAATTCCTGCTGACCGCACTGGTTATTTTCTTCGTGATCAAAGCCATCAATAAACTCCACAAACCGGCACCGGCGCCGGAACCGGTCACCAAAATCTGCCCGTTCTGCAAATCAGAAATACATAAAGACGCTACCAAGTGCCCGAACTGCACATCCGCACTGTAAAATGAAACAAAAAGAAAGAGACAGCCTTGCGCAGATAAATCTGTTGCGGCTGTCTTTTTCTTTTTTCTGCTGCATTTATGTTATTCCGAGCAGCAGGCCACAGACCGCCTGCTTCGCAGGCTATATGCCGCTAACGCGTCCTATGTCTGTGGCTGAATGGGCGGAACTGTTAACAACACATCATCATCGGCATGCCCATGCGCATGCCACCGCCGCCGCTGCAGCAGCTGCAGATCAGCCACGTCAGGCACAGTCTCGTACAATAGTTGCCGCCATGCGACATCGGGTTGCCGTATTCTTCTCCCATGGACTGGTACCAACGGCCGCCGCCTTCCATTTCGGAGAGGAGCTGGCGGTACTGCAGGTTGTTTGGCTCCATCTGAACCGCCTTCTGCGCATGATCGAGTGCCAGGACATTGTTCCCGCGGCCAGAATTAGCCAGCGCACTTAAATAATACCAGCGCGCGGTACGATTCTGTATTCCATTGAGGACATTGATCGCCTGGTCAAACTGGTTGCTGCGGATGTAGTTCTCTGCGGCGCGAAGATGCGGATCTTCGTTTGCGGAGGAACCGGAGCTGCTGCTCTCGGAACGGCCATAGCCTCCGTAATTTCCATACCCACCGTAACCTCTGTAACCGCCATAGCCACCAGAAGAAGAAGAGGAGCGGCCGCCGCCCTGTTTCGCTTCATAACTGCCCTCGCCATGCTCCTTATCATACATGATCTGCTGATAGGCCTGCTGTACTTCTTTGAACTTTTCCTCAGCCTGCGCCTTATTCGGATTGTTAATATTCGCGTCCGGATGATACTGTCGGCTAAGCTTTCGATATGCTTTTTTTACTTCTTCCTCAGAAGCGTTCCTCGGTACTCCCAGAACCTCATACGGATCTTTCATAATCTCCTCCATCCTATGTCCATAAACAGCCTTGCTGATTGTGAACGTAGGCCGCACAACTTTCTACTGCGCGGCAGATTTCTTTTCTTTCTTTTCTTTCTTTTCAGCTCTATCCCGCATCGCGCTATATCTGCACCAGACTCCGGAATACAGAACATTGCGGATAATCGGTGCATATTCCAGCACAGGCAAACGCTCAAACGCACGGGAGGCCTCCGTCATCATTCCTGCCAGAATTTTCTGAATCTCACTCTTGTAAGGCTCTTCCCAGATGTCCGTGTTTTCTTTCAGACCTTTTGCGCGAAAAGCCGCTTCGAGCATATTATAATTGCCATGCTTTCTGTCTTTTTCGATATCCTCTGCCGCGTCCAGCAGGTAAATAAATTTTCCCAGATAAAAACCAATCTGTCTCAGATCGTCCTGCCAGATGTCGTCCTTCCACACATACAGTTCACCCAGGAAATTGCCTGTAAGACCGGCTACATAATCAATATCAGCCGACAGGGAATCCGGCTTCCCGCCGTCTTTCCAGTCCGCCTCCGCCTCATGAAGCAGACGGATGTTTTCCTCCACCGCCTTTGCCTGGCGGGGATACTCTGCCGAGATCTTTTTATAGGCAGAGCCAAGCAGTGCCGCTATGGTACGCCCGGAAACCTTACGCTCATCCTCCCAGTCATCCATCCCCTTCTGGTATGCCAGCAGAACACACATATCCGCCGCATAATCGATTGCGTCATTTTTTGCCATGGGATGCCGATGCACCGGATGCAGCAGGCAGCGTTTCTCTTCTGTAAGTGTCTCCGGCTCATACAGACCGGTCAGCACGATCGCCAGAAAAGTCGTGTCGTAATTCAGCACCATCTGCGCTCTCCTGCCATAGCGGTGGTGGAGTTCCTGACACAGACCACAGTAAAAGCTGCGATAGGTCGTGTATTCCCGCAGCTTCAGTTCCTGTTCATTTACATAAATATATCCAAACATAGCGTTCAGCTTTTCTTCTGAAATTCGTTACGGCACTTCGGGCAGGTAATGCAGATCTTTCCCTTGCCGCGCGGAACACGAATTTTCTGTCCGCACGAAGGGCATTTGTAAATATGGTAATCCTTTGACTCTTTCGCCCGTCTGCCAGCTTTGGAAAAACGATCCCGAATGCCCTGCGTGAGATTCAGATACTTTTCATTTTCCGCGCTGCGCTGCATATAATTCCGTGAAAACATCCGAAAATAACTGAACAACAAAAGCACCAGCGCCAGCAGATAAACCAACGGCTGACTGGTAAAAATATTAATCACAAGAAGAATTAAACACACAGCCAGCATAAACTTGGAAAGATCATCCGCTCCGTATCGTCCAGACATAAAGTTGGAAAAAAAGTCTGAGATTTTCTGTTTCATTTGAATTACGCCTCGCATTCTCTATTAATTATGGAAGAAACTTTACGCCTAATTCATTGGAATGTCAACGGATGTCGCTTCAATTTCACAGAAATTTTAGA
>JAJQGP010000075.1 GCA_021200475.1 Lachnospiraceae bacterium | reverse complement strand
GCAAGCCGCTGCCGCTGTCCGCCGGAGAGGTTGCCGCCCTGTTCGGTCAGGCGGGTATCCAGACCGTCTGCCGTGTTTTCCTCCTTTGCGGGGGCTTTGTCAGCAAAACCCGCCTGCGCAGAGGAAGCACTCCCTCTCAGAAAGTCCGCCAGCTTTACCTGTTCAAGGACTTCCCACAGTTTTTCATCACTGGCATCCGGGTCGCCCATCAAAAGATTGTCGCGGATGGTGCCTTTGAAGAGGTAGCTCTGATGACTGACGTAGGTAATGCTTTCCATCAGACTTGCTTCCCTGATTTCCCGCAATTCTATACCGCCAATGGTGACGCTGCCCTGATAATTGCGATTCCGTCCCATCAGGATGGAGGCAATCGTAGATTTGCCGCAGCCGGATTCTCCTACGATTGAAATAAAGCTTCCTCTGGGGAATTCCATGTGAATCCCATGCAGGACTTCCCGCTCCGGTGCATGATTCGGTATGTCTGTAGTGACAGCAGCATCTGCCGATCTGTCAGCTGGATTTTCCGCGGAGTTAGTGGCGGCTGCAACCGTTTTGTCCCTTGCAGCGTGAGCAGCTGATTCTGCGATATAAGAGAATCGAAGCTTTTGCAGGACTATATTTCCATCTGCCGGAGATTCGCCCTTTGCGAAGCGATTTTTCATAGGCGAACCGACTTGCCCTCGCCGGGTGGCACCCTCGCTCTTCGCAAAGCGAGCGGTCGTTTCCATCCGTTCGGCAGTTTTCTGCTTTGCTTCCGGCAAATCCAGCAGGCGAAAGATCTTGTCACTGGCTGCCATGCCGTTCATGGCGATGTGAAAGTAGGAACCAAGCTGGCGCATGGGGAGAAAGAAATCCGCGCCAAGCAGAATAATGAGCAGACAGCCCGCAAGGCTGACATGTCCTGCCCGATATTGCGTAGCGGCCATGATGATACCCAGTGCCGCGCCGCCATAGGCGATAAAATCCATGATGGTGATAGAATTCAGCTGCATGGTCAGTACCTTCATGGTGATGCGGCGAAACTTTTCCGCCTCTTCATTCATTTCCTGCTGTTTAAATTCATCTGCCTGATAAATTTTCAGTGTGGTCAGCCCTTGCAGATTTTCCAGAAAGGTATCGCCCAGAGCGGTATACTGTCCCCAGTATTTACTGAGCAGCTTTTTCGCCCAGGTCTGCACCGCCGCAATCGCCACCGGGATCAGCGGCACACATACCAGCAGGACGATGGCCGAGGGCACATTAAAGGTACACAGATAGACGAAGAGTGTCAGCGGAGCCAGCATGGCATAAAAAAACTGGGGCAGATATGCGCCGAAATAGGTTTCCAGCTGATCCACACCCTCCACAGCTACCTGTACGACCTCGGATGTCTGCACCTGTTCATGATAAGAAGCACCCAGGCGCAGCAGCTTTTCATAAATCTGCGCCCGCAGCGTTCGTTTGACAGCCTTCGATGAGAGGAAACTCATCCGCGACGCACCAAGCGTACAGACAAAGCGCACTGCGATTGCTGCCAGAATGACTGCTATCATGACCTGGCTGGTCTGCCTGATTGTTATACTGGCTCCATTCGTAAATAACTGCGTGAGGAATCTTGTGATGCCTGTCATCATGACGATATTTGCCAATAACGAACACCACTGAAAGACCACATTCCCGATGATGTATTTCATGCTTCCGCTGACCGTGCCGATCAGCCGTTTGTCAATCATCATTATTTTGAACCTCTTTCCTTCATTTCTTCTCTTTCTTTGTTTCTACTACACGTCGTTTTACATTGACGCAAAAAAAATAATTGACTCATTTTTACATTTATGTTAGAATCTCCTTGCTTAAGTTAGATTAATATAACAAAAGATAGTCCAATCTGTCAATATAAATTTGACTTGTCCGGATGGAGCGCCCTATTGCAATGCCTCAGATGATGTATTCGGACAGACGTCTCAATGGAACTGGAAGCGCAGAATCACAGGAGGATTTCATGAGAGTAAAGAAGGTAGTATACACAGTATTGGGATTTTTATTTTTAGGATTAGGAGCAGTTGGCACGGTTCTGCCGATTCTTCCGACCGTTCCCTTTTTGATGCTCGCGGCATTTTGTTTTGGAAAAAGCTCGGAAAAGCTGAACAGCTGGTTCAAGGGAACGAAGCTGTACAAAAATAATCTGGAGACTTTTGTCAAAGGCGAAGGGATGACCATGAAGACAAAGCTGCGGATTGTCTGCACAGTGACGGTCATTATGGCGCTCGGATTCGCCATGATGTCAAGGGTTCCTGTGGGACGCGTGATTCTGGCTGTTGTATGGGTGTGCCATCTGCTGTATTTTTTCCTGGGCGTAAAAACGATAGAGCCGCAGAAAGCAGAATTATAACAGGAATATACAATAAACCGGATATTGTATTTTCAGCAGAAAGCCTGTAGTTATATCTTGATATGAATCTTCAAAAATGCTATAGTCCAAACAAATTCACGAAAGGTTAATAGCCTTTTTACAGCTGTTTATGACAGCTTTTTAAGTGCAGGGCTGGATTCATGAGCCTGTATCATAAAGGGATAAGTTTGCGTGAGAGTCTGATTTGGGAAAATCAGGCTTTTTTTATCCAATAGGATCTCTATCGGACAAAAACACACCGGGGGATGCACATGCCGCACGAAGAAGGTGATTGTATGTTGCGATTTAAAATGGAAGTGCCCCCTTGCGATGCTCGGCGGCAAGTCGCTTTGCCCATGCAGAATCGCTGCGCGATGGGCAAAGCTGACGAGACCCGTTATCAGAAAGGAGAACGTCCTGGGAAATTTAAAATTCATGATTATGTGACAGGGGACGGCGTCGGTGCAGCACCGGAGGATGTGGAGATGGAGCTGCAGGAACTTCTGGAGGAAGTAAAGGAAGAGGAAGGCAAAGATGTCATGACCATAGCCGCGTATTTTCATCTGCGTTTCGAAGAAATTCATCCGTTTGCTGACGGGAATGGACGCCTGGGGCGGACTTTACTGAATTATTACCTCATGACACATGACTATCCTCCTCTGGTGCTGTTCGAGGAGGATAAAAAGACATATTACATGGCACTGACCGTATTCGATAAGACCGGAAAGATCGATGGGTTTCTGGCGTTTTTGCGGGAGCAGATGGTGAAAACATGGGAGAGAAAAAAGAAACCGGCGGTGAAATTAAATATGTTGCTGTAAGCCCAAAATCTCATTGAACAACCTGCCCATTTATGATATCCTTTGCTTGCAGCAAGTGATATTGAAATGCACAGGGGAGGATATGGAATCTTGAAACTGATATTGATACGACACGGTGACCCGGACTATACGATTGATTCTTTGACAGAAAAAGGCTGGAAAGAGGCGGAATATCTCTCCGAGCGGATTGCGAAGCTGGATGTCCGCGATTTTTATGTATCTCCGCTTGGCCGGGCAAGGGACACCGCGTCGCTGACATTGAAACGAATGAACCGGACGGCGACGGAATGTGCCTGGCTGCGCGAGTTTGCGCCGCGGATTAATCGACCGGATCGTGAGGATTCCCCGGTCTGCTGGGACTGGCTGCCGCAGGACTGGGTACAGGATGAGCGCTTTTACCGCTATGACGAGTGGTATGAGCCGTCGATTATGAGTGAGGGAAAAGTCGGAGAAGAATATCGCTGGGTGACGGAAAACTTCGATGCGCTTCTGGCAAAATATGGCTACGTGCGGGATGGTCACATCTACCGGACAGAGCAGGGGAATAATGACACGCTTGTGTTTTTCTGTCATTTCGGAGTGACCTGTGTCCTGATTGGGCATTTGATCGGCGTTTCGCCGATGGCACTCTGGCATGGGCTTTGCTCAGCGCCGACATCCGTCAGTACGATTGTGACCGAGGAGCGGCGGAAGGGCATTGTCAGCTTCCGGATGAGCTCGTTTGGAGATACGTCACATCTCTATGTAAAAGACGAACCGCCCGCATTTTCCGCGCGGTTCTGCGAGTGCTGGGAGAACGACGAGCGGCATGATTGAGGAGCGGGAACTATCCCATACGAAGTTGGGGATAAGCCCGGCAAAGGCAGGCCGTGTGTGTCTAAGGATAAGTGTTTCGCGTTGGGACAGATGATAAGGCAATGGCTCTTCGTAAAATTCAGAAAGGAATAAGATGGAAACAGAAAGACTATATTATCAGGACGCATATGTAAAAGAATTCACTGCGACAGTACTTGACTGCCGCGAGGGGAAAAAAGGCTATGAGATTGTGCTCTCCGCGACGGCGTTTTATCCGGAAGGCGGCGGACAGCCATATGATGTGGGAATTTTGCAGCCGGTGATGGAAACGCCCCCTCGCTGCGCTTCGGCAGATATCCCGCCCGAAGGGCGAGGATGCCTCCCGGCGAGGGCAGGTGCTGTTCATGTTCTGGAGGTCCATGAAAAAGAGGGCGAGCTGATCCATTACACAGACGCGCCGCTGGAGATTGGCTCACAGGTGCGTGGAACGATTGACTG
This sequence comes from Lachnospiraceae bacterium, assembly GCA_021200475.1. Classification (GTDB taxonomy): domain Bacteria; phylum Bacillota; class Clostridia; order Lachnospirales; family Lachnospiraceae; genus Choladousia. The sequence continues at coordinate 618 of JAJQGP010000075.1, read as the reverse complement.
GGCTCGCCGTTTTGATCTGATGCAGCAGCACTCCGGTGAGCACATTGTGAGTGGCCTGGTGCATGCCGCGTATGGCTACGATAATGTAGGCTTTCATATGGGAAGCGATGTGATTACGATTGATTTCAATGGGGAACTGGATGAGGAAGCATTGCACCAGATTGAGGCCAGAACAAATGAGGTCATCTGGCAGAACCAGGAGACGCGCATCTTTTATCCATCCGCTGAAGAATTAAAGACGCTGCCGTACCGGAGCAAAAAAGAGCTGACCGGTGCGGTGCGGATCGTGGAGTTTCCAGTCAGATCGGAAAATCTTTCAGATGCGGCGATGGAAACGCCCCCTCGCTGCGCTTCGACGGATATCCCGCCCGAAGGGCGAGGATGCCACCCGGCGAGGGCAGATCGCGCCTGCGATATAAGAAACACTGCGTGTTTGGCAGGCGCTAATAACAGCGGTATTGCGAGCCTTCCTTACGCAGATCTGTGCGCCTGCTGTGGTACGCATGTGGCACGCGCCGGGGAAATCGGCATGGTAAAGCTTCTGTCGGTGGTAAAATTCCGGGAAGGCGTCCGTGTGGAAATGATCTGCGGAAAGCGTGTGCTGGATTACCTGAATAT
>JAJQGP010000050.1 GCA_021200475.1 Lachnospiraceae bacterium | reverse complement strand
AAACCTTCTCAATCGCATCCGCAACCATCTCTCCAACCGTGTCATCCCCGGAAGAAACCGCAGCGACTCTGGTGATCTGCTCCTTGCCGCTTACCTTTTTGCTCATGCCCTTGATGGATTCCACTGCAGCATCGGTGGCTTTCTTCATGCCCTTGCGCAGCTCGATCGGGTTCGCACCGGCAGCGATATTCTTCAGACCTTCCTGCACCATCGCCTGCGCAAGAACGGTAGCGGTCGTAGTGCCGTCTCCGGCCACGTCATTCGTCTTCGAAGCGACTTCCTTGATCAGCTGTGCGCCCATGTTTTCAAACGGGTCTTCCAGCTCGATCTCTTTCGCGATCGTCACGCCATCGTTCGTGATCAGCGGAGAACCGTAGGATTTATCAAGCACTACATTTCTTCCTTTCGGTCCGAGCGTTACGCGAACCGTATCCGCCAGTTTATTTACTCCGGCTTCCAGAGCTGTTCTTGCATCAACACTGTATTTTAATTCCTTTGCCATAATTCAACTGCCTCCTTAGCAACTGCTTCCATATTTATCTGATCATGCTTCCACCAGAGCAAGAATATCGCTCTGCTTTACAATGATGTATTCGTCCTCTCCAAGCTTTACCTCTGTGCCGGAATATTTGGAATAAATCACCGTGTCTCCCGGCTTTACCGTCATCTTTACATCCTTGCCATCCACAAGACCTCCCGGTCCGACTGCGATGACCTCCGCCTCCTGCGGCTTTTCCTGTGATGCGGACATCAGGATGATGCCTGACTTTGTGGTTTCCTCTGCTTCGCGCTGTTTCAGCACAACTCTGTCTGCTAATGGTGTTAACTTCATAAGAGTTTTCCTCCTTGTTCTTTTTGTGCAGGCGCCTATGGGATTTTCCGTGCAAAACGAAATACATGACATGATAGCTTTGCATATATAAACTCTCTCAGGTGTCGTTCGTTTTTTGTTATACGGAATATAGCACATTTGTTAGCACTCGTCAATAGTGATTGCTAATAGTTTATATTTATTTTAGATTTCATCGAGTAAATCACAAACACAAAAAACCCCGATGCAGCTAACAAACGCGTATGCGTTCCCCTTTCTCAGACATTTTGCGAAAGGTGACCTCATGCGCACACACTGCAGGACCCTTTGCGATCATATTCTCAAGACAGGTGCGGTCCGATCTCTTCTGTTCTTCCGAATAGTTCTCCTTATAACGCACGATATCCTGATAAAATGGAGATTTTTGGGCGCAGCTCCAGAAATATTCCTCATACGGGATATCGTCATAGCACCAGGGCTTCTGAAACAGATTGTAATGAATCAGCTTTGGCCGGGCAGCCGGAAGCACCTCGTTTTTCTCTCCGCCCATCGGCGGCATGACGTCCCACGTCTCATCCAGATAGACAATTTTTCCACTGCACATCGCGTTGATATAATCCTGGTCGGGAGCAAGACAATCAAAGTGAAATGTATGCAGCAACCGCAGAAAATGATCGCAAAATCCCACTTCCCGCATTTTCTTCAAATTCATCAGTAAAATGCCGGAATTGATATACTGGTCAATTGGTATCCCGACTGCGTTTTCCACATACTCCACCAGTTCAGGAACCGGAGCGATCGAACGGTCCGCACAGGCTCCGATGATGTTATCGCCCAATTCCACCTGATACAGTTCTGAAATATCACCAGGTACCACAATATCACTGTCAAGATAGATCCCCTTATCATACTCAGGAAACCGGTCAGCGATAAACAGCCTGAAATAAATGGTCAATGTAAAATAATCACAGCGCAGCCGGTTTTCCGTCCGATCCGTAATGCCCGCAAGCTCCCTCTCCATAGGGACAAAGCAGATTTCAAATGGTGTGTGCACACCAGAGGCTATCTTATCCTGGCTCTCTTTCGTTAAATCCTGATGCAGGACAATAATCTGATACCTGTACGCTTCGGACGCGTGTTCCTCCATCGAACGGATGGCGCAGTCCAGCCAGGGAGCATAGTTCTCGTCAGTTGTAAAAAAAATGGGAATTGTCGTTTGTTTCATAGTAAAATCATCCTCTCTGTTTTGTCTTAACACCAGTATATTCCTGCAAAGTATGGAACTATTCAAAGCGAAAAAGAATATAGGTATCCAGCGCTCATCATCGCTTTTGGAATCATTTTTCAGTCGCAGGCATAATTTAATTGTTGTAGTCGTGTTATAACATTTGGTATAATTCAGTCAAGAGACGATTTCAAATATATCCGGCGGAAGATGATGTGAGAAAGAAGCCAGGAGCAATCAGCTACGCGACGCAAAAGATTACTGTCAGCCGGTACGGAAATATACGCTTGGAAATACTCCGCAATGACCAGAAAGGTTCTCACCTACATCATGCACGATTTTTAATCGTCCTTTTTTACGCACAAGCCCGTTTTATCCAACACATCCTCTACCCTGTGAACCGGAATAATCTCCAGGCTCTTCTTTACTTCAGAAGGAACCTCGTCAAGATCATTTTCGTTCTCCAGCGGAATCAGGACAGTCGTAATGCCAGCTCTCTGTGCCGCCATGAGCTTCTCCGGAAGGCCTCCGATCGGCATCACGAAGCCGCGCAGAGATACTTCTCCCGTCATTGCGATCTTCGGAGAAACTGCTTTCCCGGTCACAAGTGATGTAATCGCAGTGGTAAGGGTAATCCCGGCCGACGGGCCGTCCTTCGGCACCGCCCCGGAAGGAACATGAATATGCAGATCATTTTTCTCAAACAGTTCCGCCTTATCCGGGTATCTGCTCTTCACAAGACTGACTGCAATCTGTACAGACTCCTTCATGACATCCCCAAGCTGTCCGGTGATAATGATGTTTCCTTTTCCCTTCGTAAACAACGCTTCTATAAACAGGATCTCCCCGCCTGCCTGGGTCCATGCAAGGCCGGTCACTACGCCCGGCTGCTGATGCTCCAGTATCTGGTCGTGCAAAAGGGGCTTCTGGTCCAAAAAGTCGCGCAGCCGTCCGGGCGTAACCGATACCCGCCTGTAATTTCCTTCTACCAGGCGCACTGCTGCCACCCGGCAGAGGGTATCCAGTCTCTTCTTCAGCCCACGCACGCCCGCTTCCATCGTATAGTCAGAAATGATCACACGCAGCGCGGCGTCGGAAACCTTCAGATTGTCCTTCTGAATTCCCATCTCTTCCATTGATTTCGGAAGCAAATGCCGTTTCGCGATCTGAAACTTATCAGAGGCCGTATATCCTGGAAACTGGATCACCTCCATACGATTCAGCAGCGGTTCCTGGATGGTATCTGTTGTATTTGCCGTGCAGACAAACAGTACATCCGAGAGATCATACGGCACGTTCATATAATGGTCGGTGAATGTGCTGTTCTGTTCCGGATCAAGAACCTCCAGCAACGCACTGGAAGGGTCCCCGCCATAATCTTTACAAAGCTTGTCTACCTCATCCAGCACCATCACCGGATTCGACACGCCGCTTCTTCTGATGCCTTCCATAATCCGCCCCGGCATGGCTCCGACATAGGTACGGCGATGCCCGCGGATCTCCGCCTCATCACGAATGCCACCCAGACTCACGCGCACATATTCCCTGCCCAGTGCTTTTGCAATGCTCTGGCCAATGCTCGTTTTCCCTGTACCGGGAGCCCCGACGAAAAGTAAAATAGAACCGGACTGCTTTTGATTCAGCGTCATCACTGCAAGCTGCTGCACAATCCTTCGTTTTACCTTATCAAGGCCAAAATGATCTGCATCAAGAATTTTTCGCGCTTCCTTCAGATCTACCGGCTGCATTTCTTCCTTTTTCCAGGAAAGCGAAGTCACAAAATCAAGATAATCGTACAGCATCCCATATTCGTGACCGTCCTTCCCCTCCTGCTTCATGCGGTTCAGGACCTTCACTGCCTCCGCGTGTGCCGTTTCATTCATCCCGGACGCTTCAATTTTCTTTTCAAATTTCCGCACATCGGAAATGTTTTCCGGATGCATCTCATCCAGTTCATTTTGTAAAAATTCAATCTGCTTCTTAATCGCCTGCTCGCGGTAAATCTTTTCGTTCTGGCTCTGCTGCGCAGCGGCTGCTTCCTTTTTTATCTTTTCCGCCTCAACGTACTGATAAATTGCCTGCTCCAGGCGCTCTGTCCGTTCAGAGAGCGTATCAGCCGCCAGGATCTGGTATTTCTCTTCATTTGAATTCGTAAGCTGATAAGACAAAGCCGCAGTCATTTCCCCCAGGGAATCCCACTGCTGTATATAATTGCGTGCAAGCAGGCTAAACTGCATATTCTGTGTGTTCTGTATGCTCTGAATAAATGCCGTTCTGGCATTATTAAAATGCTTTTCCGCCTCTTCTGAGGTCAAATCCTCTACATCCGGACGCTTACTCAGCGTCACTTCAATCGTCCCATTGGCTGCATCGATCGAGTCAATATTCACGCGGCTGCCGGTTTTGATTTTCACATTTCCCTCTTTATCAACCGTCTCAATTGTACCGGTTATGCCAATCGGATAAAAATCATCCGACTGCATATCCTCCCGCATTTTATCCTCCTTCAGCATCAGAAACACCACAGTCTGTCCCTGTTCTCCGGTGGCCTGCGATACCTCCTGAAAGTATTTCCCGTCAAAGTACAGATGAATCTCTGGAACAATCACAATATTATAATAAGGAACAATAATCATCGCTATCTCCCTTCACATTGATCACAAAACGAAATACATGGCATGCTTGTATCACATGTATAGATACTCTCATGTTTCGTTCTTTGTTATACGGAATATAACACACTTATCAGCACTCGTCAATGGTGATTGCTAATAATTTATGATTATTTTATAGTTCTTACAGAATAATATTTTTTCAAAGTGACTTCCAACATCCACATGGCATGGACGCAGGGGACACCTGCATTTTAATGTTCACAGTGTCTCTGAATCAGCTTCACCAGTTCTTACTGCCCAGATCGTATGGGTCAAGCAGGTCTGCTTTATGCCCGCGACTCTCAAGTTCTTCCTTCAACGCATACCCTGCAGCCATGTGTCCCCCTCCGGTACCGCAATATAAAATCAGCGCATCCATAAAAGCTTTACCTGTATTCTTTCTCTTTCTTCTGTACTCTTACTCAGACGAACCAGGATG